>NZ_JBKVCZ010000026.1:0-64747 GCF_046966825.1 Hungatella sp.
TCAGAATATAGGCGAATGGCGCGTAGTGAAGGCCCAGGACGACCGCACTGGGAAAGAGTCCCTGGCATACCCATTTGGGCGCCAGAATCCCGAACAGCGAAGCCAGAAGTCCATTGGAGGTTCCCACGACTGCATTGCTGTTAAATAAGTTCTGCCATACGACCGCCAGTGTCCACTGAGGCATGATGTATGGGAAAATGAAGATGGAGCTTAAATACTTCTTGAATTTTAAATTGGTCCTCGTGACAAGGAATGCGAACACGCCGCCATAGAGAATCGAGATAAGACAGGTCAATACCGCTAAAAGCAGCGTATTCCATAACGGTTTCCACAGATTCGTTCTGGCCAGCCGGCTGGTAAATAAGTCAACATAGTTGACAATTGTATAGCCAGATGCCTTTCCCGTTAAATGGGCATCGATGGTTCCCGGATGGATCATGAGCGTATCCTTCACAATTGCCACGATTGGTGCAACCGTTGTAAAAGTCAGCACAATGCCGAACAACAGAAGGATGACATTCTGCGGTTTGGAAAAGTATGTCTTGATCTTATTAAGCACGATGACCTTATTGTTTGACTTACGATTAACTGTCTGGTCCATAACTAACTCCTTATAAAATGGGCTGCCGCATTAAGAACAGCCTTAATGCGGCACACCCGTTATCTCATTGCTGCGGTGACCCGCTTAAGCTTCTGCGAGTGATCGTTTACTGAGCAGAATCGCTGTATTTTGTCAGCAGCTCAATCCAGCTTCCTACTGTAAAGGATACGTCCGCACAGTATTCCGGATCTTCCAGAACCAGTTCGCCGTCAGTGGTCCACCACTCATATCCTCTGTCGTTCTTGCTGTCGAATTCATTCTCGCCCTTGTCATTGTAGCCGCCCTTGCTGTGGCCGTAGATCTTTTCTGTCTCTTCCATAACCTTCGGGTTAGAGGAGTAACCTCCCATATCTTTGCCCCATGCGGAGAATCCGTCTGCCGTGTTGGTCATATAGGCGATGAATGCACAGGAGGTCCACGGAAGCGGGCTGTTATTGGTCAGGAATAAGTAATGGCAGTAGCCGTAGCCGCCGATGCCCTTGTAGCCATCCTGGTAGGCTGCAACTTTAATATTGTTGACGGATACTTCCGAAGATTCCTCAACGGAACGAAGCTTTGAATATACGAGAAGTCCGCACTGGTCTGTAGCAGTCTTGGATACCAGGGTGTTGCAGATCGGGCCGTCATCGGTCTGCTCATTGTAATTTTCTACCCAGAGCTTGATCCATGCCAGGGCGTAGGCGCCATTTTCACCGAGTCCCAAATCTTCGGCATCGGTTGCCATCTCATCGACCACTGGCTTGAAATACGCCTGTTTGCTGCTGTCTAATGCATCATATGCCTCTTTTAACCATCCGGCGTACTTATCTTCTGTCAGCATGTATAAGAAGTTCTTTCCTACAACCTCTGAATCAATGTCCATGTATAACGGGTGAACGCCTTCTGCCACGAAATCCCAGCAGTTATTGAATTCCGCATTTCCGGTGGAATTGTACATGAATACCTTGTTCAGTGTCTGTAATGGAAGGAATCCTGTGTAAGCGTCTGCTGTAGTGCCGTTGGCATCTGCCCATTCCTTCGGAATAAAGGTCTTTAAAATACCGGTCTGAACCATCTTGGATTCGATCTGGTTGCCATCCTGGATCAGAGTCATGGCGAATGTTCCGGAAGACTTCAAAGAGTCAGCCGACAGCTGTTCGAAGATTTTATTATTCTTCGGCTGCTGCCACTCATATTCCATGGTATAGGAAGGATCGATGGACTGTAAGTATTCGATGAACAGCGGTAAAGCGGTCTTTCCACGGCTGGAGTTGCCAACTCCGTAGAAGGTCTTTCCGTTGGACTCTTCGATTGCCTTCTTTGCCAGCTCTTCCATGCTCATGGACTCGGCTTCTTTAATGATCTTTTCCACTTCCGAAAGATTTGCGTCGTCCACTTTCGGTTCCTCTGCCTTTGCGTCGGTCTCGGGGGCCTTTGTCTCCTCCCCCTTCGCGGCCTCTGTCTGAGCCGCTGGTGCTGCGGTCGTTGGATCCGCCGCCTTAGAACCGCATCCGGCAAGTGTTGCCGCCAACATGGTACTGATTAGAACTGCTGATAAAATTTGTTTTTTCACTTCTTACTCCTCCTTCTTATTTCCTGCCTTTTCGATGCTGCAGCATCATCTGATGTAATTATTATATCTGGTCTCTTCGTCATTTTGAACTGGACAATACTGTTATTCCTTTGTGTATTCTGATATTTTTGTATGTCTTTCCTGCTATCCCATCAAAATTATTATATATATTGTACACTACATAGACATAACAGCTTAATACGGCTGTGTATAGTGGCGGTTTTTACCGGTTTTAACTGTTTTTGTACTGCACTTTTATTTATACCGTTTATTATTTATGCCGTTTGAGAAAAGGACATACCTGTAAACATCGTTGGGTTTAAAGGTTATTATGCGCTAATGCGGTTACGCTTAAATACTGCCATACTTTTCGAAATCCCCCGCTTATGCTATACTTGATACAATACAGAAACAATCTCCCCAACATTTATTTCCAATCATTATATCCACATGAAAAGGAGCCGTCATCCCATGAAACATTATATCATTGTAAAATTTTCTGAAACCGTCAAAGAGAAAGAAGCCCTGTATCCCGAAATAGAAGTCCTGTTTAAAAAGGCAGAAAAAATAGAAGGTATACACCAGGTATCCTTCTATCCAGACTGTAGACAACTAGCCTCCTAATAGGAGGCGGTTGTCTTTTTTCTTTCACTCAGGATTTCGATGTAGTATAATAGTACTATACGAAAGTGAGGTTTTTTCTTATGATGGGGAAAAAAGATTATTCAGAACGTTCTCAGGTACAGATTGCAAGCCTGGATGACCTCGTCCCTTCCGGTCATCTGGTTCGAAAGCTGGAGGAAGCCATTGATTTAAGCTTTATTTATGACGAGGTTAAAGATCTCTACAAACCTTATGGCAGGGAAAGCATTGATCCCGTTGTATTAATGAAAATCGTGATCCTCCAATACGTGTTTGGCATCCCTTCCATGCGCAAAACAATCAAAGAGATTGAAGTGAATCTTGCTTACCGCTGGTATCTGGGATACGGCCTGTATGAGGATATCCCTCATTTCTCTACCTTTGGGAAGAACTATACCAGACGCTTTAAGGATACGGATCTTTTTCAAAAGATATTCTCCCGGATTCTAATGGAGGTGGATGCCTGTGGTTTCCTGGATACGGAAAGTCTTTTTATTGATGGTACCCACATCAAAGCCAGTGCAAACCCTCATAAATATCAGAATGAAACCATGGAAAAAGAAGCCCGATGTTACGAAAAGGAGCTGCAGGAGGAAATAGAGAAGGACAGGCTGGAACACGGGAAAAAGCCATTGAAAGAAAAAGAGTCCACGCCAGAGACCATAAACAAAAAGGTCAGCACTACCGATCCCGACAGTGGCTGGTTCCACAAAGGGGAACACAAGCAGGTGTTTGCTTATGCAGCCAATACCTGCTGTGATAAAAATAATTATGTCATAGATTTTGAAGTGACAGCAGGGAATGTCCACGACAGCGTATCCTTTTGGGAACTGTACCGGAAAGTAAGCGAACGGGTAAAATATCCTAAATACTATGTAATGGATGCAGGCTATAAGATACCAGCAATCGCAAGAACGCTAATCGAGGAAGGAAAGGTTCCGGTTATGCCCTATAAACGTCCAATGACAAAGAAAGGGTATTTTCGAAAAAGCGATTATGTATATGATGAATACTTTGACTGTTATTTATGCCCGAATAATCAGATCCTAAAATACAGCACAACAAACCGTGATGGATACCGAGAATACAAAAGCGATGGAAAAAAGTGTAAGGATTGTCCGTACCAAAACCAATGTACAGGAAGCAAAGACCATGTAAAGGTGGTAAGCCGCCATGTATGGGAGGGGTACATGGAAAAGGTGGAGGAAATCCGTCATCAGACAGGGATGAAAGAAATCTATCAGAAACGGAAAGAAACCATCGAACGAGTCTTTGCAGACGGAAAAGAAAAACATGGAATGAGATATACACAGTACAGAGGATTGGCAAAAGTGACAATGGAGCTGACCCTTTTATTTGCATGTATGAATCTAAAGAAACTGGCAATCTGGAAATGGAGAAAGGGCGGGCTAAGGAAACCCTGTTCTTTTGTCTGTATATTCGAACCAATATATCTCTATATAAAATTCAAAATGGTTCCGGGTGCATCGCACCAGGAACCATTTTGTCTACAGTCTGAATAGAAGGTATACACCAGGTATCCTTCTATCCTTCCGTGATTGATCTGCCTAACCGATACGATTTCATGATTTTAATAGAGCTGGAGCGCGAGGCGCTTGCTGTTTTCGACGCTTCCGATATTCACCGTGACTGGAAAGCAAAGTACGGCAGCTTACTCACTGCCAAGACGATCTTTGACTGCTGCTAAAGCTCCGAATGGCCTTAAGAATAGCCTTAAGAATTCGCAGCCTGGTATTCGGAGGGGGTGACGCCCGCTATTTTCTTAAACGTGCTGGAGAAATAAGTGATATCGCGGTAGCCGACCATCTCTCCCACCTCATACACCTTATAGCGGCAGTTGGTCAGAAGCTTCATCGCCTCCCTGATTCTGCACCGGGTTATATAGGCCATAACCGTGTAATCCGTCTCTTTCTTGAACAGATGGCTTAAGTGTCCTTCGCTGATTCCAAGAGATTCGGCGATCGTTCCCACACTTAAGTCACTGTCATTGTAATGCTCGGTTATGTAGGCGATTGCCTCTTTGATATACCGGCTCTTATCACCCGTCTTGATTCCGGGAGAAAGAATCTTTGACTCCTCCTGACGTTCCTTTTCTTCCCGTTCTTTTACCAGCTTATCGCGCACCCTGCTGACTGCGTACTCCAGTTCGCCATCCTCAAACGGTTTCAGTAAATAATCGAAAGCCAGCAGCTTTAACGCGTTTCTGGCGTATTCGAATTCGCTGTAGGCGGTCAGAAAGATGACAGAGACATGGTTTCCCTCCTCCCGAAGGACTCTTAGCATCTCGATCCCATCCATCTTCGGCATCCGGATATCGGAGATGATCAGATCCGGGTTGTATTTGCGGCACGCCTCCAGGCCCTCGAGGCCATTGGCCGCCTCTCCGGCCACCATGCAGTCTAAGGACGCCCAGTCCGTCTCCATGACAATTCCTTTTCTCACAAATACCTCATCATCAATTACCAATACCTTAAGCATCTCATAACTCCTCTCCCTGTCTGACCGGAATCATGATGGTCACCTTCGTGCCTCCTTCTTCCGGCCTGCAGACCGACAGCCCATACTCTGCACCGTAGTGCAGCCGGATAATCGTATCCACATTGTAAAAACCGATATGTCCCAGCCGGAGCAGATCTTCCTCTCCGCCCTCTGACGGTACGCCCGCTCCTGCTGTCCGATTATTTAAATGGTTCAGTACCTCGTCGCTGATTCCGCAGCCATCATCCATCACCTCTATAAAGAGCCGCTCCTCCTTCGAAAACGCCCTGACGAGGATATGGCCTTCCTCACAGTCTCTCAGCCCGTGTATCATGGCGTTTTCCACAATTGGCTGAACGACCAGTTTCGGAACCACACAGTCCGCAAGCTCCTGCGGAAGCTCGTAATCGAAACAGAATTTCCCCTGAAAACGGATCTTTTGTATCTCCGCGTAGCAGTCAACAAGCTCCAGTTCCTCCTTAAGAGTGATAAACTGGGCGTTGGATATGCTGGTCCGCAGAATCTTCGCCAGCTTTGCCGCCAGGGTGGCGATCTCCGGGATGTGGTTCGCCTTGGCGACCCATTTCATCGTATCCAGTGTATTGTACAGGAAATGGGGATTCAGCTGGGCCTGCATCATTGCGATCTGTACTTCGTTCAGCTTCTTCTGCTGGCTGACCTGCATTTCCATATAGGTCTTCAACTCCGACGCCATGGTGTTGAAGCTGCCGGACAGCTGGCCAAACTCATCATTCCTCGTGGAAATGACCCTCGCGTCGAGATTTCCGTTCTGCACCTCGTGCATGGCCTCATTCAGGCTCTGGATCGGACGCGACAGATGGTTGCTCATTTTAGCAGCCACCGCCACACAAAGCATCAGACTGGCGGCCGTCATGACGATCAGTACGCTGTACATGGATTTCGTCGTGTCAGCCGTAAATACCTTCGGCCGCAGAAAGACGCTGTAGAGTCCCGTCCCGCCGATCTCAGAAATATAGATGCTGTTATTATGAAATGGCTCATCAACTGCCGCGCCCGCCATCAGGCGGTGCCTCAGAACCGTCCCGATCTCCTCACGGACCGCGGTTCCCGTACTGTAGACCGTTTCCCAGAAGCTGTTTAAGATACAGACGCCATCCTGGCTGCCGTAAGTTCCGCCCAGGATCTTTTCAAAATTGGAGCCATTGATACTCACAAGAACATACCCCACGCTGCTGTCTTCGGAATCCAGGATGGGACGGGCGGCCCGCAGAAGAATATTGGACGATCCTGAATATTCCTTCTCACGCCGTACGGTCATCTCGTCCGGGTGGGCCTCCGCCACCTTTAAGATTCCCCAGTAAACCGGAAGCTGGGTGTGAAACATGCCTGCGCCGGTAGAGTAGAGGCAGACGCCTTCTTCTGAGTAGAGATCAAACTGAGCCATCTCCCGCAGGCTGGCAGTCTCCTCGTACAGCTTCGCATAGACCGCGCTTCTGCCCCGGTTGCCGGATTCCCTGATGGAAGCTGCAATCTCCGGCTCTTCACTCAGATGCAGCGTAACCTCGTCGATGGTCTGAAACAGGGTGGTCAGCTTTTCTTCCATGACAGCCGCCTGTTCCATATCTTTTTTCTGGTAGTCGCGTTCCAGTTTCACTTTGAACATCTGAATCAGGAAGATACAGCTGAGGACCAGAGGAAGCAGCGCGACGGCCACAAAGCTTACGAGAAGTTCCCGTTTAAACGATTTTTTGATAAAGTTCCACATGGCGATTCCTCTCTACCGGATCAGTTCCGACCACAGCGCCAGGATCTCATCCTGATGCGCGCTGGCCCATTCGAGATCAAAATCCATGATCTTCATGTCTTCACCGGCCGTTTTCATCTGTAAATCCTTCCTCACTGTCCTGCGGCAGAACTGGTCCATAATCAGATTCTGGACATCGTCGCTGACCGTAAAATCAATGAACAGCTTCGCATTGTCCTCATGGGGAGCCCCCTTGACCAGGGCACAGCCATCCGGCACGGTGCTGGTGCCTTCCTCCGGATAAATCATGGTGATATCCGCCCCTTTGGCTATCCGCTTTTTTGCTGTCTCCTCCAGTGTGATCCCGACGAGATGAATTCCCGTACTGACCTCATCCACGACCTCCCCGGAACCGGCTGAGACCTTTCCATCCAGCGCGGATACAAAGTCCTCCATCAGCTTCCGCTCGTCCATGTCAAGCACCTGAATCATGGTAGCGAGAGCCGTATAGCTGGTACCCGATTTTCCAGGCGCCGCAAATGCGATTTTCCCCCGCCACTCGTCATCTAAAAAGTCCTTCCAGCTGTGAGGCGCCGCCTCCGCACTTACCAGCTTGTTGTTGTAGATAAACACGATAGGAAGCTCCGTAAACGCGGTCCAGCTGTCATCCGGAGACAAATACCTGTCGTCCAGTTTATCGCTCAGCTTGCACCGGTACGGCTCAAAATACTCCCGGTAAGCCTCATAGCTTTCCACTCCGCCTCCGAACATGATGTCACACGTCTGCTGTCCCGATTCCTGGCCGATGGCCTCTAAAAGCTCGGTGGAACCGCCGTCCCTCACCTCGACCCATATGCCGGTCCGCTCTTCGAACTCCCTGATAATAGGGCCGTATACTTCCTCTTTATGGGAGGTGTATACGATCAGCTTTTTGTCTTCGCTGACTCCGTAACCATCCGCCTGCCGTCTGGCCTCGGTTCCTGCCGCGGCCGCGGGACCGGTTTCTTCTGTTTTGCTGCATCCATATAAAACGGCGGACAGCAGGATCAACAGGGCCATACATATCATGGTCCTGACAGCCTGCTTCCGCCGAATTTGTTTTTCCGATCTGATAAACTCGTTCATAAGTCCCTCCCCCTGGAGCATCACTTTTTCCATTATACCATCTTAGGGAGAGATTTCCAATATGGACTCATACTCTTATTTAACTGACTTTATTCTATCATGTTCTATCCAGGCTGTCGATATCCTGGCAGTATACAGGCGCGGGCGATCGACTGAGAGGCGGATTTACGAGATCCACGCCCCGTCGCTCCCCACATAATACCCATCCGGCGTCGTAGTATTTGCGAGCATCGCTCCGCTGTCGCTTAAGTAGTACCATTTGGCGTTCCACTGGACCCAGCCGGTTACCATATAGCCGGTCTCATTAAAATAGTACCAGACGTTGTCGATGTACTGCCAGTTGCTCACAGTATAGCTCCGGTCTGCGTTGCAGTACCACCAGCCGATGTCATCCTTTAACCAGGCCCCGCTACCGGCCGTAGCCCCCGGACCGCTGGCGCCCGAGCTGCTGCCTGAGCTGCTTCCATCGGAGTTGTCATCGGAGCTGCTGTTGGAACTGATTTCAGCGGCTTCTGCGGAGGTCACATACCAGGACTCCGACTCCTTCCAGCTTCCCTTGTTTGAAGAATTGTAGACTCCGCGCACCTGGAAGGTGTAATATCCGCCTTTCGTTATGTAGCTGCCGAAGTGGTAGCTGGTTTTGGTCGTGGTAATGACGGAGGTGACGGCGGTGCTTCCCCTGTAAAGGCGGATCTCATACTTTTTAGCTTCCTCATTTTCATTCCAGTAGGCGGTCCCATCCTCCGCATCCCAGTCCAGGCCGTCTACATCCAGATCGTACTCGCTCTCTCCTTCCAGTACCTCCAGGGTGATCGAGACGACGAGAGTGCTGCTGGTACGGCTCACCGAAGTGACCGTGCCGTCATTTCCGGTTAAGTTGACGTCTCCCTTCGAAAAACCGGAGGCAAAGTAGTAATCATCGGCCGCCTCCAGAGTTACCTTGATCTTCGGCTTGTCTCCGTCCTCCCACTCGTCGGAAGGTTCATTCTTTATCTCCACCTCTTCCACATAATACTTGCTGGAAATTGTGGAGACCGACACATCTGCTCCGCTGCTTCCGACTTCAATATCCGAGGCGATCCGAAGGGATACGCCGCTTATCTTCGTACTCGTGGCCGCCATGGCTGTAAATGGACTGGTCATCAGTACTGCCGCCAGGAAAAAAGCTGTCACTCTTTGCACAATACGCATATAGGTTCCTCCTCTTTCTGTTCTGTAATAAAAGTACCACAGAAAGCTGAAATATACCTGAAAGAGACAGAAAAGGTACTGGCTGTATTTAACCGCAGACTACAGAAAGCAGTTCCTTCCCCAGAACTTCATACGTATAATTGCCGTTTCCGCCATTTACAGAGAGAGAGATTCTGTTTCCTTCTCTCCGTGCGCAGGCCGTCATCACGGTTTTTCCGGACAGGTCCGTCACAGCCGATGCAGCCTCCATACCAGCCTCCGGCAGATATAGAAGAAATTTCACCCCTTCTGCGTAGTCGTAATCAGGCTTTTCGCTGTTTGCGCCCACTGCGATCACACTTCCGGGACGGACCATAAGCGGCAGGGAGAAGTAATCGTGGGTCTCCTTCTGCCAGCATCCGCCTGTCACGGTTTGACCGGTCAGCAGGTTTACCCAGGTTCCTTCCGGCAGATAGTATTCCACCTTCCCGGATTCCTTAAAGACCGGAGCCACTAACAGAGAATCGCCCAGCATATACTGTTTATCCAGCGTCTCGCAGGCGCGGTCGCCCGGAAATTCCACGAACATCGGCCGCATCATCGGAATGCCTTCCTTGTGAGCCTTTACCGCCTGAAGGTAAAGATACGGCATCAGTGCACATTTCAGCTTAACGAATTTCCGAAGCACACGGCACGCCTCCTCGTCGAAGAGCCACGGAACCCGGTAGGAGGAGGACCCGTGAAGGCGGCTGTGGGAACTCAGGAGGCCAAACTGGCACCATCTTTTGTAGATGTCGGCCGGCGCCGTATTCTCGAAGCCGCTGATATCGTGGCTCCAGAAGCCGAATCCCGCGCATGCCAGAGAGAGGCCGCTGCGGATAGTCTCCGCCATGGAAGAATACGCCGCGGAACAGTCGCCGCCCCAGTGTGCGGGAAACTGCTGGCCGCCCACCGTCGCGGACCGTGCAAATACTACTGCTTCCCCGGTTCCGCGCTCCCGTTCCAGAAGTTCAAAGACCGCCCGATTATAAAGGTATGTGTAATAATTATGCATCTTCACCGGATCGGAGCCGTCAAAATATGCAATATCCTTTACTGGAATCCGCTCACCGAAATCTGTTTTGAAGCAGTCTACACCCATGTCCAGAAGCGTCTTCAGCTTTGCCTGATACCATTCCACTGCGCCGGGATTTGTGAAATCCACCAGTCCCATTCCGGCCTGCCACATATCCGTCTGCCACACGTCCCCGTTTGTCTTTTTCATCAGGTATCCCAGCCTCATCCCTTCCTCGAATAGCGGGGACTTCTGTCCGATATAGGGATTGATCCACACACAGATTTTCAAGCCTCTGTCGTGATAGCGCCGCAGCATGCCTTCCGGATCCGGAAATGTCTTCGGGTCCCAGGTAAAATTGCACCACTCATACGCCTCCATCCAGTAACAGTCAAAGTGAAAGACGTGCAGGGGAATGTCCCGGTCCGCCATACCGTCAATAAATCCGGAGGTCGTCGTCTCGTCGTAATTGGTTGTGAAGGAGGTGGTGAGCCACAGGCCGAAGGACCAGGCCGGCGGCAGAGCCGGCCGGCCGGTCAGCTCCGTATATTTGGAAATGGTCCCTTTGGGCGTGGAGCCGTTGATCACACAGTAATCCAGGCGTTCACCTTCTACGGAGAACTGTATACGCTCCACCTTCTCGCTGGCAATCTCATAGGCGGCATCCCCTTCGTTTTCTAAAAGCACGCCATATCCTTTGTTGGTAATGTAAAACGGAATGTTTTTATATGTAATCTCACTGGCCGTTCCGCCGTCTTCATTCCACATCTCAACAGACTGTCCATTTTTTATGAATGGGGTGTAGCGTTCTCCCAGCCCGTAGACATACTCGTCCACGTCGAGGGCCAGCTGTTCCACCATGTAGCATTTTCCGGTCTCCCGGTTTGTCATGTGAGCCATATTCCGAAATCCGGTACTTGTCAGTTCCCTGTCGCCATCCAGAAAATGGATCCCCCAGGAATTGGGCCTCTTGTCGATTACCGCGGTCGTTCGTCCGCTTCTGTAACGGATCTCCTCATCGGTCTCCTCGACTACGGTGTGAGGCGATGTCCCGTAAATCCTGGCAAAGGGACCGCGGCAGACCGTTCCGTCGAAATGGCGGACCGACACCCGGATGACATCCTCCATCGGGCTGGTCAGCCGGATCGTCAGCATGCCCAGATTCAGACAGTCGCCGCGGTCTGCTATGTGTTTTCCCGGCGCATAGACGATCAGTTCGTTATCGTTCCGTCTGCTGTCCGCATACTCCACCGCATAAAGCGGTGTAATCTCCTTTTTTATACACCAGTACCCTTCTGTAAACTTCATCGTGTCCCTCCTGAAACGGCGTCCCGTTTTCTCTTTCATTTTCTTTTATTATAAGTAATTATAAGCACCGAATATAAATACGGGAAGGTTGAAAATTTACCCACCCCAAAAGGGAAAAATATGCATTATTTTTGCCAATTATTGAAAAAAATACTTTCAAACTGAGCCGCCTTATACTAGAATAGACTGAAGAGAAACCACCCGGACTCAAAAGCGGTTTCTTCCTGTCCCTGGCGGACTGAATTATGAAACTATGGATGAGTCTACATTTGTAACAGTTCAGACATTTTACAAGGAGGACATTATTATGTCACAGAGAACGGATATTCACAAAGTGCTAATTATCGGTTCCGGCCCGATCATCATCGGTCAGGCATGCGAGTTTGACTACTCCGGTACTCAGGCCTGCAAAGCGCTTCGGAAACTGGGATACGAAATTGTACTGGTTAATTCCAACCCGGCTACGATTATGACAGACCCGGAGACAGCGGATGTAACTTACATCGAGCCATTGAATGTGGAACGCTTAGAGCAGATTATTGCAAAGGAACGGCCCGATGCCCTGCTTCCCAATCTCGGCGGCCAGTCTGGCTTAAACCTTTGTTCCGAGCTTAATAAAGCAGGAATTCTGGAAAAATATAACGTAGAGGTTATCGGTGTACAGGTGGATGCCATCGAACGCGGCGAGGACCGTGTCGAATTCAAGAAGGCCATGAATGAACTCGGGATCGAGATGGCGCGCAGCGAGGTGGCTTACAGTGTGGACGAGGCGCTGAAGATCGCGGACCAGCTGGGCTACCCGGTTGTTCTGCGCCCGGCTTATACCATGGGAGGCGCCGGCGGCGGTCTCGTATACAACAGGGATGAGCTTCAGACTGTCTGCGCCAGAGGCTTACAGGCCAGCCTGGTAGGCCAGGTTCTGGTAGAGGAATCCATTCTCGGATGGGAGGAACTGGAGCTGGAGATCGTCCGCGACAGGGAAGGACGTATGATCACCGTCTGCTTTATTGAAAATATAGATCCGTTAGGCGTTCATACGGGAGATTCCTTCTGTTCCGCCCCCATGCTGACCATCTCTGAAGAATGCCAGAAGCGCCTTCAGGAACAGGCCTACCGAATTGTGGAATCGGTGCAGGTGATCGGCGGCACCAACGTACAGTTTGCCCATGATCCTGTTTCTGACCGCATTATTGTCATTGAAATCAATCCGCGTACCTCCCGCTCCTCCGCGCTGGCTTCCAAGGCCACCGGCTTCCCCATCGCCCTTGTGTCCGCCATGCTGGCTACCGGCCTGACCTTAAAGGACATTCCGTGCGGAAAGTACGGCACCCTGGATCAATACGTGCCGGATGGCGATTATGTGGTGATCAAGTTTGCCCGCTGGGCATTTGAAAAGTTTAAAGGCGTGGAGGACAAGCTGGGAACCCAGATGCGTGCCGTCGGCGAGGTTATGAGTGTCGGCAAGACCTATAAGGAAGCCTTCCAGAAGGCGATCCGCAGCCTGGAGACGGGACGTTTCGGTCTGGGCCATGCGAAGGATTTCGATACGTACACGAAAGAACAGCTACTCCACATGCTGATTACCCCTTCCAGCGAACGCCATTTCATCATGTATGAGGCACTGAGAAAAGGCGCTTCTGTGGAAGAAATCCATGAGATTACCAAGGTTAAGGCCTGGTTTATCGAGCAGATGAAGGATCTGGTTGAGGAGGAGGAAGCACTCCTCGCGTGCAGAGGCGGACTCCCGTCTGACGAGATGCTCACCACTGCTAAAAAAGACGGTTTCTCCGACAAATACTTAAGCCAGCTGCTCCAGATTCCGGAGGAAACCATTCGCAGCCGCCGTATCGCCATCGGTGTGGAGGAAGCGTGGGAAGGCATTCACGTAAGCGGTACTGAGGACAGCGCTTACTACTACTCCACCTATAACGCGCCGGATCAGAACCCGGTCAGCACAGCCAGGCCGAAGATCATGATCCTGGGCGGCGGTCCCAACCGGATCGGCCAGGGCATAGAATTCGATTACTGCTGTGTACACGCCTCTCTCGCTCTTAAGAAGTTGGGCTTTGAGACCATCATCGTCAACTGTAATCCGGAGACCGTATCCACCGATTACGATACCTCGGACAAGCTGTATTTCGAGCCGCTGACGCTGGAGGACGTGCTGAGTATTTATAAGAAGGAACAGCCGGCAGGCGTGATCGCCCAGTTCGGCGGCCAGACACCGTTAAATCTTGCGGCGGATTTGGAAAAGAACGGCGTGAAGATTTTGGGAACACCGCCTTCTGTCATCGATCTCGCCGAGGACCGCGATTTATTCCGGGCCATGATGGAGAAACTGGAGATTCCGATGCCTGAGTCCGGTATGGCAGTGAGCGTGGAAGAAGCGCTGGCAATCGCGGCAAAGATTGGCTATCCGGTGATGGTTCGTCCTTCCTACGTACTGGGTGGACGCGGCATGGAGGTCGTCTACGACGACGAGAGCATGACCGGTTACATGAAGGCCGCAGTCGGAGTGACTCCTGACCGTCCGATTCTTATCGACCGTTTCTTAAATCACGCGATGGAATGTGAGGCAGACGCCATCAGCGACGGCACCCATGCGTTTGTGCCCGCAGTCATGGAACACATCGAGCTGGCCGGCGTTCACTCCGGTGACTCCGCCTGCATCATTCCGTCCGTACAGATTTCTCCGGAAAATGTGGAGACCATCAAAGAGTACACCCGCAAAATCGCGGAAGAGATGCACGTGGTCGGTCTGATGAATATGCAGTACGCCATTGAAAATGATAAAGTATACGTTCTGGAGGCCAACCCGCGCGCTTCCCGTACCGTACCGCTGGTATCAAAGGTCTGCAACATCCGTATGGTGCCGCTGGCTACCGATATCATCACCTCCGAACTGACTGGACGTCCGTCCCCTGTGCCGACGTTAAAGGAACAGACAATTCCGAACTACGGCGTAAAAGAAGCGGTATTCCCGTTCAATATGTTCCAGGAGGTAGACCCGATCTTAGGGCCGGAGATGCGTTCTACCGGAGAAGTGCTGGGACTCTCTCACTCTTACGGCGAAGCGTTCTATAAGGCTCAGGAGGCGACACAGAACAAACTGCCGCTGGAAGGAACTGTACTTATTTCCGTCAACCGAAAGGATAAGGCGGAGGTCGTGGACGTTGCGAGAAGCTTCTTTGAGGATGGATTTAAGATCGTGGCAACCGGCAATACCTGCGAACTCATCCAGGCCGCCGGAATCCCGGCGACTCGCGTCAACAAGCTCTACGAAGGACGCCCCAACATCCTGGATATGATCACCAACGGACAGATCCAGTTGATCGTCAACTCCCCGGTTGGAAAAGACAGCATCCATGATGACAGTTATTTGAGAAAGGCCGCCATTAAGGGAAAAGTTCCGTACATGACCACCATAGCCGCCGCCAAAGCAACGGCCAGCGGCATCCGGTATGTGAAGGAACACGGACAGGGAGAGGTTCATTCCCTCCAGTCTCTTCACAGCGAGATCAGGGATAAAGAATAACCTTACTTTTCTAATGTAAAAATCCAAAAGCACCGATAACGGTTGAAATCAATCGTTATCGGTGCTTTTATGTTTCATCGGAAAAATTGTTTAAATTGGAAAACTGTGTGCCTCGCTTTTCCGGTTTCACCATGTCTTCCACTATGGAGGAACCGTCTCTTCTCTGTATATCAGTTTAACGTAGCCTGAATCAGCTTCTCATGGCTGTGAGGCTTCGCCAGTTCCAGAACGCGGTTTAAGTCAAGGCCCATGGCCTCCGTGATTCGGATCCCATACTCTTCATCGGCCCAGTAGCAATGAACGGCATGGCGGTATTTGATATTCTCCGTAACTGGAGCAATATTTCTTGCGGTGTTGCCGATCAGCAGCTCCCGCTTGTCCTCTTTCAGAACTCTCCACAGGTCGCCGCCTGCCCGGAAGCAGTCGTCTGTAGGATCGTCCTGGGGATCGTAGGCATACATCGCCCCGGATAAATCCAGCGGCGGTTCCATGACGTCAGGCTGAGCCGCCCAGTCTCCCATGCTGTTCGGTGAATAGGCGGGAGCGCCGCCGTAATTGCCGTCCGTCCGCATGAGTCCGTCTCTATGGTAATCGTGAACCTCGACCTTGGGACGATTGACCGGAATCTGATTGTAGTTGATGCCAAGACGGTATCTCTGCGCGTCGCCGTAGACAAATAAACGGCCCTGCAGGAACTTATCCGGTGAAAAACCGATTCCGGGAACGACATGGGCCGGTGTAAACGCGGACTGCTCGACTTCTGCGAAATAGTTTTCCGGATTGCGGTTTAACTCCAGCACGCCCACCTTCTGAAGCGGGAATTCCTTATGACGCCAGATCTTTGTGATATCAAACGGATTTTCATAATGATTCCTCGCCTGTTCCTCTGTCATAATCTGGACATACATAGTCCAGCGCGGATATTCACCCTTTACGATCGACTCATACAAATCACGGCCATGGCTCTCCCTGTCTTTTGCAATCAGCGCCCCGGCCTCTTCGTCCGTCAGGTTTTTAATCCCCTGCTGGGTAATAAAATGGAATTTGCACCAGAATCGCTCATTGTCTTTATTGTAAAAACTAAAGGTATGTTCTCCATAGAGATTCATATGACGGAAAGACGCGGGAATTCCGCGGTCAGACATCACAACGGTCGTCTGATGGAACGTCTCCGGCAGCAGCGTCCAGAAATCCCAGTTGTTCTGCGCAGAGCGCATGCCGGTCTGAGGATCGCGCTTTACCGCACGGTTCAAATCCGGGAAATTATGGACATCACGGAGGAAGAAGGTTGGTGTATTATTTCCGACCAGATCCCAGTTTCCTTCTTCTGTATAAAACTTGATCGCCACGCCGCGGATATCGCGCTCTGCGTCAGCCGCGCCCCGTTCCCCCGCTACCGTTGAAAAACGTACAAAAAGATCTGTTTTTGTGCCCTTCTGCAGCACCTTTGCCTTCGTAAAAGCGGAGATATCCTCGGTACATTCAAAGGTCCCATAAGCGCCCCAGCCCTTGGCATGCATACGCCTCTCAGGAATTACTTCTCTGTCAAAATGTGCTAATTTCTCCATAAGCCAGACATCCTGCATCATGACAGGGCCTCTCGGACCCGCAGTCAGCGAATGCTCATTCTCAGCGACAGGTGCTCCTACTTCATTGGTTAGTTTTTTCGCTTTTGTATCCATAAGTACCTCCTTCTTTCATAATTTTATTATATTCCTACATTTCCCAAAAGTCAAAATATATTTGTATACATTGTATATACACACGCCTCCGTATGTGATATATAATTGTCAAATTGCACAATGCCCCTTTATAATTTCAAAATCATCTTCTGACAGGGATAATCAAATACAACGAGTTCCTCCGCATCTGTAAACCCGCAGGAATGGTAACATGCCCGCGCTGCGATTCCCTTTGGATCACCGTCCTGAAACGTAACGACAGAGACCTGATCGCCGGCTTTAAAGCACTCTGCCATCTTTCGAATCAGCCCTTTTGCCACCCCATTTTTCCGATAATCCGGATGGGCCGCCAGAAACGTGAGTTCTTTTCCCGCCTTTGTGAATAGAATCAGACCTGCCGACGTGCCGTTCCTGTCGTCTATGAAAGCCTCGTTCTTACCGATTGCCTCACTGAGTGCCGCCAGAAAATCCTCTTCCTTATATCCGGCGAAATCATCTTTCACCAATTCCATCATAGACAGAATCATTTCTTTATCTTCCTGTAGTACGTATCTTACCATAGTCCCTCCTTCTGCCTGCCAATCCTCTGTATTACTACACAGTAGTTTAACACAGGCGACCGTCAGCGGCAACAGATAATTGAGCCGGGAAGCGCTCAGGATTCCATCGGGACTCCCAAGTGTATGCCAGAAAAAAACAATCGTTCGTGTTCGTGATACAAATACACTTCTTTCAAAAATGTCCGCCCAATACGGAATATTTTTCTTGCTATTTGTCCTGCCGCCCCTTATAATGTAGGTATCAGATACACGGAAACAGTATTTTTCCATAATCAAGCAGTGTAAAGGGGGTAATATCATGCAGGAACAAACCATGTGGGCATTGACGAAAAAGAAACCTGAGGAAGGGCTCTGGATGGAGCGCGTGCCGGTTCCGGCCGTTGGACCGAATGATGTAAAAATCAAGATTCATAAGACGGCCATCTGCGGTACGGACGTACACATCTATCAATGGAATGACTGGGCACAGCACACCATTCCGATCGGCCTGACCGCAGGCCACGAATATGTGGGCGAGATCGTGGAGACAGGCGCGGGCGTAACCGGACATCAGGTGGGGGATCTGGTATCCGGTGAAGGCCATATCACCTGCGGTAAGTGTAGGAACTGTCTGGAAGGCCATAAGGAAAACTGCCGGGATGCAAAAGGAGTCGGTGTAAACCGGAACGGAGCGTTTGCGGAATATCTGGTGATTCCGTCCTCCAACGTGTGGCCCTGTAATCCGAATATTCCGGAGGAGCTCTACTCCATCTTCGATCCGTTCGGCAACGCCACCCATACAGCGCTCTCCTACGACCTTCTGGGCGAGGACGTCCTGATTGCCGGGGCAGGCCCTATCGGTATCATGGCTGCGGCCATCGCAAAATTCTGCGGGGCGCGCCATGTGGTCGTGACGGATTTAAACGATTACCGGCTGGATCTGGCGAAGAAGCTGGGGGCTACAAGAACGGTCAACTTAAGAAAAGAGACGCTGGCCGATGTAATGAAATCCATCGGAATGACGGAAGGCTTTGACGTGGGCATGGAGATGTCCGGAAGTCCTGCCGGTCTTTCTGATATGATCCATAACATGAAGCACGGCGGTAAGATTGCGCTGTTGGGACTCCAGGGACGGGAAACCACGGTTGACTTAGAGACCGTTATATTCAATGGCCTGAATCTTCGCGGTATTTACGGCAGAAAGGTCTGGGATACCTGGTATAAGATGACCACCATGGTTCAGGCCGGTCTGGATATATCGCCGATCATTACTCACCGGTTTGATATACGCGATTACGAAAAGGGATTTGAAGCTATGATTTCCGGACAGTCGGGCAAAGTAATTCTGGACTGGTCCCATATCAATGATTAAAGAAAAAGGAGATTTGAAAATGGCACGCAAAAACGATATTTTAAGTATTTATACGAAAGAAGTGGAAGACATCAGGGAAGCCGGCCTGTTTAAGGGAGAGGCACCGATTGCTTCCGCCCAGGGCGCCCGCGTAAAGCTGGAGGATGGCAGGGAAGTCATCAACATGTGCGCGAACAACTATCTTGGCCTTGGCGACAACCAGAGACTGATCGATGCCGCAAAGAGAACGTACGACAACCGGGGCTACGGCATGGCTTCTGTCCGTTTCATCTGCGGAACCCAGGACATTCATAAGGAACTGGAAGCAAAGATTTCCAATTTTCTTGGAACAGATGATACGATTCTTTACTCCTCTGCTAATGCCAATGGCAGCCTGTTCGAGACGATTCTCACAGAGAACGATGCGGTTATCGGCGACGAGCTGAACCACGCTTCCATCATCGACGGCGTACGGCTCTGCAAGGCCAAACAGTATCGTTACAAAAATAATGACATGGCTGATCTGGAAGAAGCTTCAGAGGCGGACACTGCCGGAGCAAGAATCAAGCTGATCGCCACAGACGGCGTTTTTCTCCATGAATGGAATTATCTGCAACTTAAAGGGTGTCTGTGATCTGGCAGACCAGTACCATGCGCTGGTCATGGTGGATGACAGCCACGCGGTAGGCTTCATCGGAAAGCACGGCCGCGGAACGGCGGAATACAACGGCGTGGAAGGCCGCGTGGATATTATCACTGGTACTCTCGGCAAGGCCCTGGGCGGAGCGTCAGGCGGATACACCTCCGGGCGCAGGGAAATCATCGATCTGCTTCGTCAGAGAAGCCGTCCATACTTATTCTCCAACACTCTGGCCCCTGCGATCGTCGGCGCCAGCTTAGAGCTGTTTGACATGCTGGAGGAAAGCACGGAGCTGCGGGATCATCTTGAGGAAACCACCGCATACTACAGAAAGCAGCTGACGGACAACGGATTCGATATCATTCCGGGAAACCACCCTTGCGTGCCGGTCATGTTGTATGATGAAAAACTGGCTGGAGAATTTGCAAAGAGAATGATGGCAAAGGGTGTCTATGTCGTGGCTTTCTCGTTCCCGGTCGTACCAAAGGGGAAGGCGAGAATCCGCACCCAGGTATGCGCAAGCCATACAAAAGAAGACATTGATTTTATTGTAAAATGCTTCATGGAAGTTCGGGAAGAAATGGGCCTTAAGTAACGCGGATATTCTGTCTGCAGCCGTAAGGATATAAGGAAAAGGAAGTGATTTCGTCAAATCACTTCCTTTTCCTTATATCATGCCCTCATATCATGTAAAATTACAATCCTATTCCCGCAATCCTTTTCCTTCTCTCAAGGAATAGATCCCATAGGAAATGCTTTGAATCAACATGATCAGGCCTAACAGCAGGATCGGCATACTGCCTGTTCCCATGTTTATCTTTCCTATAAATGCAATCACAAGTCCAAACAAAAGTGAATGTCTCGTTATCTGAAATACCTTGTAGCCGCAGCGGTAAATCTGCAGCCGTTCCGCTTCATCACAGCTTTCTTCCCATGTCCTCAAAAAGGAAAAATCCGCAGGATCTCCCTTTTTCAGTGGATTCGTCTTTTTCACCTGTTTAATAACCGCTATTTCCACACAGACCATGGAGATTGTGGATACTAAAAATACGACCACAGACAAAAGCGCAAACGTGTTTCTCTTATCAAATCCTATGCCGAATGCCATAAACTGAATGACCAAATTGACATTGGTAAGAGTCAAAACAGTATTCTGAGCGTTGCCTACCTTTTTCTCCGTTACGCCTTCCTCATCGGAATCCATAAGGGGGGACCACTTTTTCGCCTTGTTCATCAAAACCAGGGAGCAGCCTCCCAGCACCAGCCAGACTATCAGCTGAATCCATAAGGCAGACCGCACCGCTCCCGCATACAGCAGTTCTGCCAGGGATACAGCCCCCCTTTTAGCAAACATGATGGATCCGGCTCCAAGCACTGCTCCGATCGCTGCCCCTGACAAAGTCCACAGCATTAATTTTAAATATGAATTTTTCACTTTCATTTTGTCTCCTCCTCTTCATACGCAAAAATGTCTTCCACTGTCACGGACAGAATCCGTGCCAGCTTAAGCGCCAATGTCACCGAGGGGGAGTAATCGCCCCGCTCAATTAAGCTGATCGTCTGCCTGGATACACCTGCCAGATTCCCCAACTCCGCCTGATTCACGCCGAGCCTTGCCCGGTGTTCCTTCAACCTGTTATATAAAGGCATAGTTCTCCTTTCCACATGACAATTACCATTTGCATTTTGACAACTATTCTTGTCACCTTAGTATAGAATTGACAACTTTCTTTGTCAACATATTTTGACAACAATATTTGTCAGCCAACAACTGCATTTAAGGAACATATCCCGTTATCAATGAATCAGGGACATGCAAAATGGGCTGACGGTTAAATATATTTTTTAACCATCAGCCCATCTCTTTTATCAGATTACCGTTTTATTTATCAGATTACAGGCTTATCCCGTCCGAAAACCTGATCAGTCAGACATGCAATGCCCTGATTAACGCCTCTGAAACCAGGCCTTCATCGTATCCAATACCATTACCAGCTCCGCCTCCTCGATCACATACGGAACCATCGCGTACAGATATCTCAAAAACGGACGGCTGAATACGCCCCGTTCAAATGCGAACTGCTGGTATCCCTCCAATACAGCCGGATCGAAGACCTCCACACAGACGCAGCCACCCATCATGCGCACCTCTTTTATGCGGCTGTCCTCGAAGTCCTCCATCTCTCTCCTGGTAATCGCCGCGATCCGGCTGATTTTCGCCATATAGTCTTCCGACTCGAAAAGTTCAATCGATTTTAGCGCCACACTGCAGGCCAGGGCATTTCCCATAAAAGTAGGGCCATGCATCAGCGCCAGGGAGGGATCATCCCCGTAAAAGCCCTGGTATACCTTGTGGTTCGCAACCGTCACCGCGTGCCCGATATAGCCGCCGGTCAGCGCCTTTCCCAGCACCAGTATATCGGGACATACCAGATCGGCCACAAACCGGTGTCCTGTCCGGCCAAAGCCGGTGGCCACCTCATCGAAGATCAGAAGCACGTCATACTCATCGCACAGCTCTCTGGCCCGCTTTAAGAAAGATATGTCGTACATGAGCATGCCGCCGGCTCCCTGCAGAAGCGGTTCGACGATCAGACAGTTCAGTTCGTCGTGATGGAGGTGAAATGCCTCCTCCAGCGCCGGTATTTCCGTTGGTATATGAATAACATTCTTTTTCTCCCCGAAGGCGAAGTGGTAATCCTCATCGTCCCCTACTTCCATCGCTTTAAAGGTATCGCCGTGGTAAGAATGAGTCAGAGACAGGACTTTCTCCCGTCTGATATTCCGGTTTGTATAGAATTGCAGTGCCATTTTCAGGGCCACCTCCACCGCCACGCTTCCGGAGTCCGAAAAGAAGCAGTAGTCTAAATCTCCCGGCAGCCATTCCTGCAGTTTGGCCGACAGCTTTTCCACCGGTTCATGGGTCAGTCCCCCCAGCATGACATGGGAAAAGCAGTCCGCCTGAGACTTGACCGCCTCGGTCAGCACCGGATGCTTATAACCGTGAATCACGCTCCACCAAGACGATACAGAATCTATCAGTTTCCGGTCCTCCGTATAAAGACAGACCCCCTCCGCGTTGACAATCCTATAAGGAGGTTTCATCGTCTTCATCTGCTGATATGGATACCAGATCATATGGATACCTCCTCTCCCGGCTCATAGAACGACGCCAGCGCCTCTGCCTCCATGGCCAGCTCCGTATCGCCGTCCTTGACACAGGCCAGCACGGTAAGGCCTGTCAGTGATTCACACATGTTCCGATTGTCCTCTTCCATCACATCTCCGGGGTGGAAATGGTTGAAAATAATTCCTTTCACGGGAATATTCCGGGCACGCATGTACCCGGCCGTGAGGACCACATCATTGATTGTGCCGAGCCCCGCGTCTGCGACGATCAGGCAGGCCAGTCCCAGTTCCCGGATCACATCCTCCAGCTGAATCTTTGCTTCGTCGTAACAGAGGGGACAGAGGATGCCGCCGCTGCCCTCCATGGTGACGTATTCATACTTCCGGCCTACGGCTTCGAAGCCCTCTTTCACCACCTGCATCTGCACCGGATTTCCCTCAATCCGCGAGGCAAGGTGAGGAGAAAAGGCATTTTCATAGATGTACGGACACATTTCCTCCAAAGGCTGTCCAATGCCGGAGACTGTCTTTACATACAGCGCATCCCCCGGTATCAGGCTCCCATCTTCCCTGCGTTCATTTCCGCTCATGGCAGCTTTATAGTAGGCGGCGCTGCGTCCGCTCTCATGCAGCTTTTTGACAATCAGACCAGTCACAAACGTTTTTCCGATATCCGTCCCGGTCCCGGTGATAAAGATATTTTTACTCATCGTCCAATTTTACCTCGTATCCAATGTTTTTCAGCAGTTCCATATCCGTCTGTACCGTAATCCCTGCGGTGGTCAGCATATCTCCGCTTATGGCTGCGTTAGCCCCGCTCTTAAAACACATTTTCCCTTTATCCTCCACCAGCCCCCGGCCGCCTGCCAGGCGTATGGAGGCATCCGGGATCAGAAAACGGAATACGGCCGCCGTCCGGCATAATTCTTCGTTGGTGAGAACCGGATTATGTTCATAAGGGGTTCCGGGAATCGGATTCAGCAGATTTACCGGTATCGATTTAACGCCCAGTTCCCTGGCAGTCAGGACCATATCGATGCGATCCTCCATAGTCTCTCCCAGGCCAATAATGCCGCCGGAACAGACGTCAAGTCCGGCTCTTACGGCGGCCTTTAAGGTCTCAATCTTATCGCGGTAGGTGTGCGTGGTGCAGACCTGGGGGAAATAGCGCTCAGACGTCTCCAGATTACAGTGAACCCGTGATGCCCCGGCACGTTTCAGTTTCTCAAACTGCCTTTCTGATAAGAGCCCGAAAGAAACGCATACCAAAATTCCGGTCTGTGCTCTTATTTCGCGTATGCTTTCACAAACTGCATCCACTTCCCGGTCAGAAAGCCTTTTTCCGGAGGTCACAATGGAATAGCGAAGGACGCCCTGTTCCGCGTTATATTTTGCCTGTTCCACAAGCTTTTCCGTTGACAGGAGCTCATATGCCCCGGTGCAGGCGGTTTGGTAATGGACACTCTGGGCGCAGTACTTACAGTCCTCCGAACATCTGCCGCATTTTCCATTGATAATTGTGCACAGGTCAAATGTGCGGCCGCAAAAGCGGGTACGGATTTCATCCGCCGCTTCGGTCAGCTCCTTTAACGGCGCCTCCGCCAGACGCAGCGCTTCTGCCCGATTAATCTGTTCTCCTGCCAATACCCGTTCCTTTAATTCTTCAATCATATTCCCCTCCCCCTCATTTTCCTCATAACAGGCTGAATGCGCTTTACAAGATACGCGGCCAGAACGCACAGACAGAGATCACCCGGAACTGCCAGAATAAAGCAGTACAAAAACAGCGGCCACAGTCCGATCGGCGTATTGATGATGAAATTGCAGATGATATAGTAATAAATCATCCCCACGCCGTAAACGATGAACAGGCCGGTGAAATTTGCGGTCAGCAGCTTTTTAATCGTCAGTGGATACTGCTTTTCAACCATTTTTCCAGTTACATAGCTTGCCAGACAGAAACCGATGATATAACCGAAGCTGGGTTTTAAAAGGTACCAGAACCCGCCCCCTTCCGCAAAAATCGGAAGCCCGGCCAAGCCTAAGATCATATAGAGGGCTACACTGAGCGCTCCGCCCTTTCCGCCTAACAGCAGCCCCGCCAGCATGGTAAACAAAAACTGAAGCGTAAACGGCACCACGGGCACCGGAATTTTGATAAACGCTCCGGCGGCAATCAGCGTTGTAAACATGGCGGTATATGTAAGGTTTATTGCCGAGGTATATTGTAGTTTCTTTTCTGCTCTTTCTGCCATAGTTCCTCCTGTTGCTTTTTTTGATTGTAAACCATAATAAATACTAAGTTTACAATTGTAACAAGATAAATATTACCAATAAATAGTGCAAATGTCAACTTATATAATTATCAAGTTTACATTTATATTATTATTGAGCTTACTACTGTGCCATCAGCAAAAAGCAAAGGTTCACAGGAATAATATTTCTCTTCCTGCCAATATAACCGTATTTAAACAAATAATTTAAAGAAAGAATCTCAGAAAACTCCACGCAAAATTCAAAGAGCCATGATATACTGGCTTACAGGAGGAGTAACCTATGAAACGAATTTTAGTTATTGAAGACGAACCCGATATTCAGGAAATGCTTTGTGCATATCTGCGTGACGCCGGTTACAGCGTGTCTGCGGCCAGTGACGGAATCCAGGCGATGGACTGTTTCCACCGGGAAAGCTGGGATTTGATCCTGCTGGACTTAATGCTTCCCAAGATCGACGGCTACGGCGTATGCGAGCTCATCCGCAGGGAATCTGATGTGCCGGTCATCATGGTGACGGCTCTGGATACAGAGGAAAACCAGATCCGCGGATTTGATCTGCAGATCGATGACTACGTGACAAAACCATTTTCCATGCCCATACTTTTGAGAAAAATTGCCGCAGTCCTGCGCCGGACCGGGTCTGAAACAGAAAGTCGTCAGCTCTTCTACCGCGACATCGTCATGGACTTAGACGCGTACCGGGTAACCGTAGATGGAGCATTGCTCGATCTGACCACCCGGGAATTTGAACTTTTAAAAGAGCTTTTACAGAATCAGGGGCGCGTCCTGACCCGTTCTGTGCTGTTGGGACAACTATGGAATTACGACTTTATCGGTGATGAGCGCATCGTGGACAGCCATATCAAAAATCTGCGAAAGAAGCTGAACCGTGACTATATTGAAACGGTAAGGGGGGTGGGATACCGTGTTGAAAAGATTCATTGATATCCGGACAAGTCTGACTGCGCGTATTTTCTTAATGACGATCGTGATTCTGCTCATATCCAGCAGTGTAACCTATCTCTTTCTCGCATGGGCGACGCCGATATCCTATCGCTCCATCATTGCCGATAATTTAAACGAAAAGGTGGACCGGCTGATCAGTGATTTGGCGGAAACGACCTTTGAGGAAAGTGGTCCGCTGATCTCCCGTTTTGAGAAGGAGAACAACGCGGAGATTCGGATTACGGCCGGGGACGGAGAAACGTCCCTTCTGCCCGGCAATGCACCGGAGGAGGAGGCTGTGGATTCAGTCATCATAGAAGACGATGGCTCTTCCGTATCCACATGCCGTTCCACTGCTACCGCAGTCGTCTCCGATTCCTCGGAAGTCGAATATACGAGTACAGACTGGGATGCGGCCGTAACGTTCAAGGGAAGCGGCAAGCCGTATGATTTAAGCGTCGTTATCCGCGTTTCCGCTGTCAATGAGACCTCCGAGGCCATGCGGCGCGTGCTGCCCTGTCTTATTCTGATCATGTTTGTCATCTCCCTGCTGGGGGCTCTTTTTTACTCCCGCTGCATCACCCGGCCCATTGTCAGGCTCAGCGGTATCTCCCGAAAGCTGGCGTCCCTCGATTTCGACTGGAAATGTCCGGAGACACGAAAAGATGAAATCGGTATGCTTGGCAGAAATTTAAACGAACTCTCCGACCATCTCAGAGACGCATTGTCGGAGCTCCGGGACGCGAACGCTTCTCTTCAGCAGGATATCGAACGCGAACGCGAGATGGAACGCCGCCGGTCTGCCTTTTTTGCCGCCGCTTCCCATGAATTGAAAACACCGATTACCGTCCTGAAAGGACAGCTTTCCGGTATGCTGGCCGGGGTGGACATCTATCAGGACCGGGATAAATATTTGGCCCGGTCTCTCGCTGTAACCGGCCGCATGGAGAAGCTGATTCAGGAAATGCTGACGATTTTCCGTATGGAACAGGACGACTCCACTGTCCGCAGCGATCCGGTCAGCTTGACGGAACTGATTCAGGAACAGCTCGATCTGGCCGAGGATTTCGCCCAGCTGAAAGAACAGCAGATATCCGTCTCTTTACCACCAAAAGCCGTGATCCAGGGAGACCGGGTCCTGTTAAGCTGCGCCATATCCAACCTGCTGACCAATGCCTTGAAATACTCACCGGATGCGGCTCTTATTTCAGTCACTCTCTCCGAAAGGGACACGGGGCTTATTCTGGACATAGAGAACAGTGGAGTCCACATCCCACCGGAATCACTCCCCCGCCTCTTTGAACCCTTTTACCGGATAGAGGCATCCCGCAGCCGTGAAACCGGAGGCAGCGGTCTCGGGCTCTATCTTGCCAGGATGATTCTGGACCGTCATAAGGCCGTGTGCACGGTCATGAATACCGGAATCGGAGTCCGGGTGGCGGTGAGTTTCAGTTATCAAAAAAACGACAGTCTCCATGAAAACTACACATAAAATCCACCTCACCTCCAAATGGATCATTTATAATCAATGGGAATAAACGCAGGAGGAAAAACAATATGCGGATCACTATTGAACATGTAAACATGATCTATCCAACAGGAAAGCAGGCGCTTCACGATATCAGCCTGACGATGGAGAGTCCAAGCCTCATCGGCCTTCTCGGCCCCAACGGCGCTGGAAAATCAACGCTGATGAAGCTGCTGGTCGCAGGGCTTCTGCCGTCCTCAGGAGATATAACCGTTGACGGCGAGCCCCTGGTGAAATGCGAACGGGCTTTAAAGGCAAAACTCGGCTGCCTGCCCCAGCATTTCGGACTTTACGATGAGCTTACGGTCTGGCAGTTTCTGGACTATATGGCTGCTCTCAAGGGCTGTCCTGACAGCAGAGTCGCTATTGACGAGGCGCTCGCTGCCACCGGCTTAAAGGAACTGCGCAAAACCCGTATACGGACTCTGTCCGGCGGACAGCGCCAGCGGGTAGGAATCGCACAGGCTCTGTTGGGAATGCCTGAATTCCTGATATTCGATGAGCCTACCGTAGGCTTGGATCCCGAGGAACGTATTCGTTTTCGGAACTTATTTTCAGAAACGGCGCAGAACAAACTGGTGCTGTTGTCCACTCATATCATCGACGATGTACAGTCTGTGTGCAACCGTCTCATCATCATCAACCACGGCCGTATCCTTTTCACAGGTACTCCCGAGGAGCTGATCCGCCAGGCTTCCGGGCATGTAGGCGTGTTTCTTGAAGATGCCAGTATACGCAGAGATTCCGGCCTTCACATCACATCCCGTATCAATACGGCAAGGGGAGTGCTCTGCCGCGGCGTGGCAAAGACTCTTCCACCGGAGGCCGAGGCGGCAGAACCCACACTGGAGGACGCCTATCTCTACCTCATCACGAAGGAGGGGCAATAATATGAATGCATCCTCACTCTTTCGTGTGGAATTCGGCCGTCTCATGCGGAACCGTCTGGCCTGGCTGGCCGCCGCACTGACCGCGCTGGCCCCCATTGCCGGCTATTCCTTTTATCATCCAACCTTCGGAGATTCCATGGGCGCGCTCTATCTGGCGAATCCAATGCTGACCGGCGGAATGGCAGGGACGCTTCTCTTCGCCCTGCTGATCCTTGCAGCCCTGGATCAGCCCGCCCGCAGCGGTACTGCAGCACTCATAGAGACGATTATCCCGCCTGTGAAGACGCACGCCATACGGCTGCTGGCTGTGTTGAGTCTGGCTGTTCTGACGTCCCTGGCTGTCGGGATTCTCTACCTTCCGTACACCATGTGGAAATTAAATATCGTGTTCTCCTTCTCAGATTACTGGCTGGCCGTCCTCTTATTTCTGCTGTCAGGTCCTGTCATGGGGACTCTGGCTGCCGCCATGGCGATCCAGATAACCGGACGGCTGGATGTGAGCGTTCTTGCCCTGCTGGCCGCTGTCATCTTTTCGCGCAGCCGCTGGTGCAGCCAGTACTTTCTCGCTCACTGGAATATTCCTCTGGTTTCCACCCTGTCCGACGCCTTCGGGAGCGCTGTCGTATGGCGCACCGCGTTCTACAGCCGTCTGGTCTGGCTGTGCCTGCTGGGCGGCGGCTGGCTTCTCTCTCTTCTGTGCGTCCGGCAGTACGGAAAAGGGGCGGCCGGTTCCATGATTCACAGAATCAAAAGACCGGTACTCCCCATTTCTTCCATACTGCTTCTGCTTCTGGGCGCTGTCTTATGGAACAGACAGCCCTTTATAGACCACTGTCCCGAGGACTGGATTTCCATGGAGACAGCCGATCGGTTTCATGAACATCTGACCACAGAGAGTACCTCCCTGAACGTGACCATCGACAGCTTCCTGATGGGGACTCTATCGGGGGAGGCCTCCTGGCAGATTCGCAACAATTCCGGCAGTCCACAGGAGCTTTACTTCAATTTAAACAGTGGCTATCGTGTCCGTTCCATCACTGCAAATGGGGAGCCGCTTCCTTTTGAGGATCTGAAAAATGACTATATCGCTTCCAGAGAGCTGCGGTGTACGCTGCCCGCGGATGAGGAAATCAGCCTTGTGATTACATACGGAGGCATGCCCCGCATCTGGAATGCACAGGAACGGGAGCTGTCCGGAAACTACATCAGCAGCAGAGGCATTTATCTTGCAAGCCACCATCTCGCTCCCACGGTAGCAGGCTGCGCCCCCGTGGAGGATGGAGATACGCCTGTCACCTTAACCATCACGCTGCCGACTGCCATGACTCCCGTCTCTACCGGTTCTCCAAAGCAGCTTTCCGATAACCGTGACGGGACTGTCAGCTGGGTTATTACCGATCAGGGAACCGATCGGATACAGCTGTTTGCCGGAGACTATGTCTATAAAGAACTGGCCACAGGCAGCGGAATGCCTATCCAGTTTTACTACAGCAAAAGATACCAGTCACGCCTGGAAAACGGAGCCCTGGAGCTGATGGAACAGGCCATCGCCTACTGCACCAGCCACTATGGTCCCCGTTCCTTTACCAAAGACAAACCGTTTAAGATCGTCCAGCTGACTGCATTTCAATTCGGCGGTTTTGCTAACCGCAGCATCAGCGGCATGGGGGAAACGTACTTCAGCGACGAAAATCTCAACAATCCGGCCAAAGGACCGGCCAGCGCCGAGGTTCTGGCCCATGAAATCATCCACCAGTGGTGGGGCTTAGGCGCAACGCTGTACGATCCGGAGGACGAGGACTGGAATGACGAGGGAATCACCGTCTATACCACCTACCGTCTTATGAGTGAAATTATGGGAGAAGACTATGCCCGGGAAAACTATACAGACAAATGGAAGGCTGTCATGGAGGACCAGCACGCATCCTTTTATCAGCGCCATCCGGAATACTTAGACCGCCTTCCCAAACGCTACTCAAATGAGATTCTGGCCTCCAGAAGCGGTTCCAACTGGTATGACGGCAACGCCCTGATGATCTACCGCGCCGCCGAGAAGACAGGTCCGCAGAAAATTGATGAAATCTGGTCTGAACTCTACACCAGGCAGGCCTCCGGATTGTCCGATATGATCACGCTGACGGATTTTTTAGATGCCTGTGGCTTAAAGAAAGGGGAGGTGGAACGTGAATAAGATATTCCGATATGAGCTGCGCCGTATGGTGTTCAGCAAATTTTACCTCGGCTTAAGCGCCGTAACCATCTGGTATGGATGGCAGATATTAAATACCACAACGATTCTGGGCACAGCCCATACCGCACCCTTTTCCCCCTGGAGTTTTGGCAGCTATCTGTCACAGCTTCTTCCCCTGCTCTGCGTGGCCCTGCTGTTCCTTGTGTGGAACCAGTGCAGCAATACGGCTCGCCGCACGGCTGTGCTGACAACCACGGCTGCGCAGAATCCGGGTGTCTACCAGCTCGTAAAATGCGGTGCTGCGGCCGCTGCCTGGCTTTTGCTGGTTCTTCTTCTGGCAGCCCTGGGAATCGGATTCCTGCTGGCCTTATTCGGCGGGGATGTCCCTGTCGGTGAGTACGTGGTGCCAGCGCTGGCGGCGGTCCTGCCTCCGATGATTCTTCTGCTGGGAATCGGTATGCTGGCGGGACAAATTCACGCCTCCCTGCTTTTTCCAATGATGGCTCTGGTATTCGGAACAGGCTTTCTCCCGCTTCCCGACAGCCTCGATCTCTACAGCGGCGCTCTTTTCTCACAGTACCCACTGACACTGGAATACCTGGATCCCGCGTTTTCCATGCCGCTCTCGTCCGTAGCAGGAAAATGTGCCATGGTTCTCATTGGCGCTGCGGCATTTATTTACACGCAAAGGCCGGAACTGTTTCATATTCATAAACGGAATGTTCCATGGTCGGCTTGAAACGGTGATAAAATTTATCAATCAAATCTAAAGTCCACAGGGCATAACGCCTCACCTTCTATTTCAACAATATCATCGAGGGGAATTACCGTTCCATCCAGCAAAATCAGTACTTCCCTGTAACGATCCACTTTCCTGACACGGCCATGGACAGTGACGTAGGAACCGCCGGCTTTTCGCTCGTCTGCAACGAAAAAGATGACCGTTACGGCTGGCTGTTCCTTTATTTTTTCTATCAACAGCAGCAGTTTATCATTCAGAATCTCCTTGCTGTTTTCATCAAGTTCAATCTTCTGGTCAGTCAGCCGCGCCGTTTCCTGAATGGCCGCATCATGGCCGGTCAGGGCCGCAAACGGAGAAAACTGCGCCGCGCGGTCAGATACCGCCATGCTGGGATGTATAGTGGAAACATGATGGGGCAAATGAATGATGTCGTCATAGCGATCTGGTCGATCCGTCTCTCTCTGCATAGATGCCTCCTGTAAAATTACGCCTTATGACCGCCGATCTGGTGGTTGCGTTCGATTGTCATGGCCCCCTCTTCGAGGTTCATACCTTTTAAGAGGGCATTTTTCCCGAATTTCTTCTTAATATCCAGGACAGCCTTCTGAAGCTGTCTTTCCCGTTCCAGCTCCTGCTCTTCCCGCTCCCTCTGCTTTTGAAGAGCCTCGTAATCGGTAAACAGGTCCATCTGTTCAAAGCTCTCCTGCCTTGAAATACTGCCTTCCTCCACCACATGATTCACGGTAATGTAAATCCTGCGGACCAGCAGATCCTGATCGACGATCCTGTCGTACAGATCCATGGCGGCGTCCATGATCAGTTTTGTGGAAGAAGTCTGCCGTTTTAGATTCACCGTTCCATGTGCGTGTTTCGGAACCCTGCGGCCGTAGTGGTCTGTGGTGACGGCTCCCTTATACTTTTTACTGATCTCAGGCCTCGTCAGATTCTCAATATCGTAGCCCACAGTCAGCACCAACTGATCTGTTACAAGGCCCTTATCCACCAAATCCAGCACCAGCAGATCTGTCATCTCCTGGACGATCAGTCTCGCCTTCGCATAGTCGTAGGGACACTGCAGCACCTGGCCGGCGCCGGTGCTGTTCGTCTCCGGTTTATAAGCCTTCACGTCTGCCATCGTACAGGGCTCCCAGCCCCACGCATGGTCTATGAGAAGCTCTGCGTTGATGCCGAACAGCCTGTAGAGCAGCTCCTCATTATGGTAATCCGTCGGCTTCCCCAGGGAGCATCTGGCGATGTCCCCCATGGTATACAAACCGGCGGCCTCCAGCTTCTTTGCATACCCACGCCCTACCCGCCAAAAATCCATAAGCGGTCTGTGTGTCCATAATATGCGGCGGTAGGAATCCTCATCCAGTTCCGCGATTCTGACCCCATTCTCATCCGGCGCGATGTGTTTGGCTACGATGTCCATGGCGACTTTCCCTAAGTACAGGTTCGTCCCTATGCCTGCCGTGGCCGTAATACCGGTCTCCTTTAACACATCCATGATCATCCTTCTGACAAGCTCCCGGGCCGTAAGCCTGTAGGTACGCAGATAGTCGGTCACATCCACGAACACTTCATCGATGGAATACACGTGGATATCTTCCGGTGCAATGTAGCGCAGATAAATATTATAAATCCTTGTACTGTATTCCATATACAGCGCCATACGGGGCGGCGCCGCGATATAGTCGATGGAAAGGGCCGGATCCGCCTTTAAATCCCGGTCATTCACAGAGGCCCCGGAAAAACGGAATCCAGGAGCCCCTTGTCTCCGTCCCGCGTTCGCCTCTTTCACCTTCTGAATCACCTCAAACAATCTGGCACGCCCCGGAATGCCATAGGACTTGAGCGCCGGGGAAACCGCGAGACAGATCGTCTTGCTGGTCCGGCTTGTATCTGCCACGACAAGGTTGGTAGCCAGCGGATCAAGCCCGCGTTCGATGCATTCCACGGAGGCGTAAAACGACTTTAAGTCGATGGCCGCATAGATTCGATTTTCAGATGTTTTCATAGCTGGATGCCTCCAATGCAAACGTATGTTCTTATTAAGAATAGAATACCACAATTGCTGAAAAATATCCAGTGAAATGATAGTTGGGAAAAAATAGTACTGATGAAACGGATTGGGAAAATACTTCTATAAAGATATGATTATTTATTACCAGCCGAAGGCAGATCCCCCGGCTGGTGAAGCTTCCATACAAACACTACTCGCCTCCAATAGATGCATAGCTGGTGAGTCTATTCTTATTATGGGACTTTGAATAGTATAACGCCTTATCCGCATACTTAATGACAGTCTGCGGCTCTGTGCTGTCTCCAGGAAAAACAGCGCTTCCTATGCTGCATCCCACCTGGATCTTGTGATTCTCACAGTAGAACGGCTGATTAATCGCCTTGATAATGCGCTGTGCGGTCTGTTCAACGTTGGATGCGGTCATATCAACGGGCGCAATCAGGGCAATTAAGAATTCATCGCCGCCGATTCTGGCAATAATCTCATTACTGCGTACTGCTGCAGTAAGCCGTCTGGAAATCTCGATCAGTAATTTATCGCCGATGCCGTGGCCAAATTGGTCATTGACCGTTTTGAATCCATCCAAATCCATATAAAGGATTGCAAGAGATTGGGCCGACTGGTCCAGCGTACCGCTGCACTGATTGATATAGGTTTCAAAAGCCAGTCTGTTTTTCAAACCGGTGAGCGGGTCGGTGGTCGCGATGGTCTTCATTTCACATAACGCGGCATCGGTGACGTTTAAATCGCTGAACAGGTCAGAAAGGGCCGATTCCAGCTTCTCCAGCTCATAGATTCCATTGCAGTCAGGCATCGGAACCTTATGTCCCGCTTTTAAAAGCGTAGCCACCTCGGAAAGCTCATTTAAGGGTTCAGTAAGCTTTCTCGATATCGCTCCACAGAGAATCATAAACAGGAACAGGAGAAATACACCGCTGACAGCCAGCCAAAGCAGAAGCTGCACGATATTTTGATAAGCGATATTTACCGGCTGGCGAACGACCACCGTCCAGCCGAGACCGCTATAGTCGTCATAACCGGCAGAGGTACTGAAACCAGTCAGATACTTCTGCTTGTCCGGCCATGTGATGGACGCCCAATGGCGTTCGCTGCTCCTGATAACGGGGCCCATTGTCTGTTCCAGAGATTCACCGATGAGTTCATTCGGCCCCAGCAAAACGTCGTAATCCTTACTGAGTACAAGCACTTCCATTCTTTTGCTGTCACTGAAGGTATCGGCAGTCATTGCAACCCGTTCCTGTGCCCAGTTCCAGTTCAAGTGAGCGGCCAGGACACCTTTGAAATTCCCCTCTTTATCATAGAGAGGAGAACTGATATCGACAAAGCGAAGCGGCTCTCCCGAAGGATTGGGGAGCAGCTCCGAAAGCAGCAGAGCTTCATGGACATCGCCTATAAAATCCCCTTTCGCTCCTTCTATAAATACGGGCCTGGCGGAAATGTCCGAATCTAACAGAACATCACCGCTGGACGCTTTGACAATGCCGTTCGCATCAGTAACCCCTACCCAGGAAAAGGACGGAAAGGAATCCTGAAGCTGTTTTATCAGAGTGGAATCGGTTCTGTAATTTTCATCGGAGACAAGTGAGCTGGCGGCCTTCAGCATATCGAGCTGGTGATAATGATTCCACATAAACTGATCGAGCTGCGCGGAGATCTGACCGGCCATATCGGTTAAGTTCTCCCCTGTTTCTGTCTGCAGCTTATAACCAGAGTACCGTCCGATCATCACCGACAGCGTAACAATAATACAAACAATGAATATCGTAAAATACTTGTTTATTTTCGTCTGCAGCTTTTCTGATTTCATAAAGTCCTCATTTCCCATTGTGCGATATTCCGTTTATTGGTTGTTACAGCAGTACACCGTTTTTTATATCGATCTTACTCATAGTTTACCACTCCCCTGCGCGTATGTCATCAACAATCACATCGCATCAGCCACAAATACATCACGCCCTCTACAAACAAAAACCCCCGGAGGAAATCCTCCGGAGGTCTTCATTGTACTTCATGTTCATGTCATAGAGATTGTTGAAAATTAGTCTTCAACGCTGATGATTTCTTTCTTGTTATAAGAACCGCAAGCCTTGCAAACTCTGTGAGGCATCATAAGTTCGCCGCACTTGCTGCACTTAACTAAGTTCGGAGCACTCATCTTCCAGTTTGCTCTACGTTTGTCTCTTCTAGCTTTAGAAGATTTGTTCTTTGGACAGATAGACATGGTTACACCTCCTTAAACTGTTTAAAAATATCCTGGATGACCGCCATTCTGGGGTCCAAAGACCTTGTATCGCAGTCGCAAGTCTCATGGTTGAGATTTGTTCCACATCTATTACAAATCCCCTTACAGTCTTCACTGCAGAGAACCTTCATAGGCAGATTCAGTATGAGTTCATCACAAACCAACTGGTCCACATCCAGATTATAACCACTTAAATATGGTTGTTCATCGAGATCTTCTACACGCTCTTCCTCGGATTCATTCAAATCCAGAGTGCGGATAATATCAAATTCCAACGGTACTTCCACAGGATCGAGGCAGCGGTCACACGGAACTTTCAGAGTAAGCTTTGCCTTCCCCTCAACTTCCAGCTTCCGGTCACCCAGATTCATAATTCGCAGAACCACCTTATCCTTGGAGGCCACCTCATAATCGCCGTTAGGGCAATGATAGGTGTCCATTTCAATATCGGGTGTATAAGTTTTCTCTTTCCCTTCCAGGGTAAACAACTCTGACAAATTAATAAGCATATTAATCTCCATTAATACGCACCTATGCTATTATACACAGGCGCGCATCATTTGTCAATAAAATATTTCCAATATTAAACAACCAGTTATTTCACAAGGGCTAATGTTTCTCTGGCGATGGACAGCTCCTCGTTAGTCGGGATCACACATACTTTTACCTTGGATTCCGGAGTGGAGATGGTCACTCTCTTGCCTCTTGCCTTGTTGATCTCAGGATCGATCTCGATGCCGAGATATCCTAAATATTCGCACACAGCGCCTCTGATCGGCTTATCGTTTTCACCGACACCAGCGGTAAATACGATGGCGTCAACGCCGTTCATCGCAGCTACATATGCGCCGATGTATTTAGCAACACGGTAGATGAATGCCTGGATCGCAACGTCTGCCTTATGGTTTCCTTCGTTCTGTGCCTTCTGAACATCTCTGAAATCGCTGGATACGCCGCCGGACATTCCGAGAATACCGGATTTCTTATTCAGGATATTGAGGACTTCATTGACATCCTTGCCCTCTTTGTTGCAGATAAACTGAACAACAGCCGGATCGATATCACCGCTTCTGGTACCCATGATCAGGCCCTCTAACGGAGTTAATCCCATGCTGGTATCAACGCACTTGCCGCCGATGGAGGCAGATACGCTGGCGCCGTTTCCTAAATGGCAGACAATAACTTTTGCTGTCTCAGGGTCTAATTCACAGTACTTGATCGCTTCTTTGGATACGTAGCTGTGGCTTGTCCCGTGGAAGCCATAACGGCGAATGCTGTACTTCTCATAATATTCGTAAGGAATCGCATATAAGCTTGCCTTCTCCGGCATCTTCATACCAAATGCAGTATCGAATACGGCTACGTTCGGTGTTCCCGGCATCGCTTCCTCACACGCTTCAATTCCCATTAAGTTTGCAGGATTGTGAAGAGGTCCTAAATCGAAGCAGTCGCGGATTACTTTCTTTACATCCTCATTAACAACGATGGAGTCGCTGTAGACAGTCCCTGCGTGCAGTACGCGGTGTCCGACTGCAGAGATTTCGCTGGTATCCTTGATCACGCCGTATTCCGGATCTACCAGAGCGTCCATGACCATCTTGATCGCTACCGTGTGATTCGGCATCTCTTTTTTAACTTCCAGCTCTTCCTTGCCTGCTGCCTTGTGGGATAAATTGGAGCCTTCGATACCGATTCTTTCACACAATCCTTTTGCTAAAACCTCTTCGTTCTCCATATCGATTAACTGATATTTTAAGGAAGAACTTCCACAGTTGATAACTAAAATCTTCATTTTACAGTATTTCTCCTTTTATTATTTTACGATTTCGCCGTACTGTTCTCTGCCACAGGCAGCGGCATTGGATTCATCCGTGTCAATATGCATAGCCAGCGCATAGCTGTCACTTACACGAACTACTACGTCGCCGAATACAAGGCTTCTGCCGTCTGTATCAACCTTAACGGATACAATGTCGCCGTTCTTAACGCCCAGTGCCTCGGCATCTGCGTTGGTTGCATGAATATGACGCTTTGCAGCAATTACGCCCTCTGCGATCTCAATCTCTCCGCATGGTCCGACGATCTTACATGCTCCGCTTCCAGCGATGTCTCCGGATTCCCTGATCGGTGCAGCTACGCCAATCGCACGGGCATCCGTTAAAGAAAGCTCTACCTGCGTTGCCTTTCTAACCGGTCCTAAGATGGATACGCCGGCTAATTCTTTTTTGGAACCTACAATGGTAACTCTCTCTTCGCATGCATACTGTCCTGGCTGGGATAAATCTTTCTTTCTTGTGAGTTCATATCCCTTACCAAATAAAATCTCAAGATGTTCCTGAGTTAAATGTACATGACGCGCTGAAGTTTCTACCAAGAATTTCATACCTATATTCTCTCCTGTTCTTTTTAATAATATGAATGAATATTACAATTCTGCTTCTATTCTATGTGCTTTGATTAAAATTTTCAAGTGCTGTCTCGAAATAATTTGCATTTTTTATGAAACAATTGCATAATAGAGTGGAAAACAGCAAAAAAAGGACGTAATTTATGACGAAAAATGAAAATGCTTACATCGTCGGCATTATAGCGGAATACAATCCGCTCCACAAGGGACATGCCTGGCACATACAAAAAGCCAAAGAACTGGCCGGCGCTAAATACTGTGTCGCCGTCATGAGCGGTGACTTTGTTCAGAGGGGCGCCCCGGCGATTTTCGACAAATACACAAGAACAGCCATGGCCCTGGAAGCCGGCGCCGATCTGGTACTGGAGATGCCGTCCATCTTCGCCGCCAGCAGTGCGGAAGATTTCGCGGCCTGCGGGATCGCGCTCCTGGACCGCCTGGGCGTTGTCGGTTCCGTCTGTTTTGGAAGCGAATGCGGCAATATGGAAGAAATTTCCCGTGCTGCTTCTATTTTAGCCTCAGAACCGGACCTTTATACGGCGGCACTGAAGGAACAGCTTAAAAAAGGCTTCTCCTGGCCCCAGGCGCGGGCGCACGCACTCTCTTTAACCGGCGACTTCGATAAAGAGCTCCTGGATTCTCCCAACAACATCTTGGGAATCGAATATGCAAAGGCTCTCATAAGACGAAAAAGCCCGATCCGGCCCATCACGGTTCTGCGTCAGGGAAGCGGATATCACGACACCGGATTTTCCGATGTCTTCTGCTCCGCCTCCGCAATTCGAAAAGAGCTGGAAGCAAACGCATCAAACGGCGGCGAGGGACTTCCCGCATCCGTTCTCCAGGGTATGCCTTCATTTGCCGGACGCTTCCTGGAACAGGCTTATCCAGTCTTTTTAAATGATTTCTCGACGCTGCTTAATACGGCGCTGCTGCGTATGACGGCGGCATCGGATCCCTTTGAGCAGTATCTCGATGTCTCGGACGATCTGGCGGCCAGAATCAGAAAGGAGCTTCTCTCCTTCTCTTCTTTTGAAGACCGGATAGGCGCGCTGAAGACCCGGCAGTACACCTATACCAGAATCAGCCGCGCCCTGCTTCATCTTCTGCTTGGCATCACGGATCAGGAGATTATGGCCGGCCGCGCCGCAGATTACGCGCCTTACGCCCGTGTCCTCGGCTTTAACCGCGGTGCTTCCGCGGTCCTTTCAGACATCAAAAAAAGAGGGACCATCCCTCTCATCACGAAAACGGCCGACGCCGGCGATCTTCTGGAAGGAACGGCGTGGGAGATGTTTCAGAAGGATCTGTTCTGTTCTCACCTCTACCAGGCCGTCGTTTCCGGAAAATATCATACTCGCTTGAAAAATGAATATACGCATTCGGTCGTCATGAAGTCATGACGGCCGGATGAAACTCTCTATTTTATCTTTATAGAGCAGAAATCTGGATTTCGGAACCACAATTCCCTGACGCCACATCTCCATCAGCTCATCAAACACGACAAATTTCGCATCTACTACTTCCTCCGCCTGAAGCTTTAAATCCTCCAGATTCACATTCTGGCGGGTAATATACGTATCCACGAAACGCTCCTTTAAACAGATGGAATGGATCAGATGAAGCTCGTCCTTTGATGCGTGGATTCCAACCTCCTCTGAGAGCTCACGGAGCGCCCCTTCCACGCTGTTCTCACCCGTCAGCACAGATCCTCCGGTACACTCCCACAAAAGGCCGTACGGCTTATCCGGGTGCCTTCTGGTGAGCAGTATCTCCGATCTCTGGTTCACGGTCCAGACATCGGCTATAATATGGTACTCCCCAGGTCCCAGCGGCACGCCCCGCTCATGTGTCTTACCGGTCATTTTCCTGTTCTCGTCGTAAACATCCCACAATTCCATAGGTTTTTCCTCCTAGAAATTAGCGCCGTTCCAGCCCCAGTGTTCCACTTCCTCGTATTTGATATAAATCTTATCCTGAGGAATCCCCAGCACCTCCTCATAGATCTGACACAGTCTGGCCGTAAGCTTATCGTAAGCTTCATCCGTCGTTCCGCCGAAAATCTTCACCTCCACATAGGCCAGTTTCGTATGATTCTGCCCCTTGAAATAAAGAGAATAATTGTCCTCAAAGCCAACCATCAGCCAGCTTTCTGATTTACCCGGAATCAGGGATATTGCCTGTCCCAGCTTACCTTTCAGCGTTTCCTTCTCGCTGTCCGTAAGCGGCACACTTACCTTGGAATTAATAAATGGCATAATTTTACTCCTTCCTATAATTTTCTCTATCATACCACAGTCAAAGAGAAAATGCCATTCTGATTTCCGTAATTCCAGCCTGGTTTTTGTTCCAATGTCCTATGATTCTATTGTTACCCAGCGGTTTTCTGCATTGCTTCGAATGCACGCGTCAACCACTCTCATGATCTGGCGCCCCTCTTCAAAACCGGCGTGCACAAACGGCTGCTCCGGCTTCTTTATATGCCCGTAAAACGATGTGATGCCATTGCAGAATGCATCGGCCCAGCCAACAGAGTGGCCAGCCGGAAGAGCAATCCACGGTGCCGCATAGCTCCCGACATTCTGAACTGACGCATAGAGATCCTCATTTCCGTTTTCACGTTCCCCTATGAACAGATGATCCGCCCGCTCCTGCTGCCAGGTGAGAGAAGCTACTGTTCCATTGACCGTAAGGGCCAATCCGTTTTTCTTTCCGGCTGATACCTGTGAGATTAAAAAAAGGCCCTGGATTCCGTCTTCAAACTCTGCCATGACGAAGGCTGCGTCTTCAGAAGGCACGGCTATTTCCGTATACTGTCTTCCGTTCCGTCCCGGTTTTTCAAAAGTACCGGCAGCTTCTTCCGTTTTTTTCCTGACCGGATACAGATGAATCAGATTTGCATATACGGATTTAATCCGCCTGCCCAGCACATATTGAGCGGTATCAAAGCAATGGGAACCAATATCGGCTACTGCGCGGCTCTCTCCTCCGGTTTCCGGATTCATCCGCCAGTCATAATCCGTATCGAACAGCAGCCAATCCTGTAAATACTCCCCATATACCATGAAAGCCTTCCCAATGGCCTGTCTGCCGACACGGTCCTTCATCTCGTGAACCATCACATTGTTACGATAATTAAAATTGACGCCTGTACACACGTGCTTTTCCTTTGCCAGTCTGATCAGTTCCGTCGCTTCTTCCACCGTCATTGTCAGCGGTTTTTCGCAGTATATGTGTTTACCAGCTTCCAGAGCTGCCCTGTTAATCTCGAAATGCATATTGGTTGGTGTGCAGTTGTGTATGGATACAAGCTCCGGGTTCTTCATCATTTCACGGTAATCGCTGTAAAACTCAGGGATGCCCAGATTCTGTGCGATTTCTCTGCCCGCTTTTTCATTTGTATCACAGAGTGCCAGGACCGTAAGGCCCGGAATTCTCCGCACTGCCTCGATATGCTGTTTTCCGATAAATCCGGCTCCTATAATTCCAACCTTTATCTGCTCCATTCTTCCCTTCCTCCGTATACAAATTGACTAATATACCGTTTACTTAACAGAATCGCTTCTTCGATGGATTCCTTTGATCCCTCAAACGACTTGTCTTCAATTTCAAGACAGAGACTTCCGTCGTAGCGGATATCCGTCAGAGCCGACAGGAAACGTCCCCATTCCACATCTCCGAGTCCCGGAAGTTTCGGTGTCATATAGGAAAGAGGCGCCGCCAGTATGCCGTTGTCATCCAGGCGGTCTTTCCATATTTTTATATCCTTGATATGTACATGAAACAGTTTATCCCGAAACTCGTATATTGGTTTTAAATAATCCATCTGCTGCCACACCAGATGGGACGGGTCATAATTTAAGCCGAAGCAGGGACTGTCAATCCGCCGGAACATTTCCCTCCAGACTGCCGGTGATACCGCCAGATTCTGTCCGCCCGGCCATTCATCCTCTGTAAATAACATGGGGCAGTTTTCTATTCCGATTTTTACGCCGCAGTCTTCGGCCAGCCGGATGATCGGACGCCATACCTCTTCGAACAGGGCTAAATTTTCAGACAGGGACTTGGAAGGATTTCGTCCAATAAAGGTCGTAACCATTAAAATGCCCAGCCTGGCCGAAGCCTCGATCACCTTTTCCAGATGGGCGACGGCGATCTTTGCTTCTTCCCTGTTCTCCGCCAGCGGATTGGGATAATAAGCCAGAGAAGAGAGTCTTACCTTTTTCTCCCTGCAGTACTCTCTGACTGCGTTAATATTCTGCTCCTCCAGCTTATCCACGTCAATATGCGTTACCCCAGCATACCGTCTGGAGACATTCCCTTTCGGCCAGCATGCCAGTTCTACGCAGGAGAACCCATGTTCAGAAGCAAAATCAATAACCTCCTCAAACGTATAATCTGCTAATATCGCACTGACAAATCCCAGCTTCATCTTTTTTCCTCCCCTTCTTCTGAGAGCCAAAGCCCCATTCGCTCATGGTGTTGTTTCTGGCTCTCGCGGCAGTCGCCGGCTGGACACTCCTGCATGTCCGCGGGACTCGCTGCCTGCGGAAATAAATCCGGCCTTAAATGAGTCATATCCGTAGGATTTTTCTCTACTCTTACAATCGGATTCGGACAGTATACATTATAAGTCTCTCTTGAATTCATCTTGATAAATGTTCCCGGGTCATTAAGCGCCTCTTCCTCTTCCTTTGTGGGGCGCGGCGGTCTTGTATAGACGTATGCAATATGGGGATACAGACTGTCTCCCGGTGTTTTTCCAAAGACGCTCTGTTTCGCATGAAAGTAGAGCGCGGTGTAGCCTCCGGCATCTGCATGAGCAAGCCCCCTTGGCAAGATCACTAAATCCCCCGCTTTAAACTCATAGTATTCCCTCTCACAGGTTTCATCCCCTTCACCGATCGTGACACTGCCGGAACCCGCCAGAATAAACTTGTACTCTTCGATGTCCGGATGGGAATGGGAGTCAAACGGCCTGTCCCTGTCAGAATCCGCTGATTTTTCAGCGAGATTGCAGATGGCAATATCATCGGTCCATGTGAGGGGATAGCTGGACTGTTTAAGCCCTGCATTGGCATTGTAGACCGGGGGAGCATCCACTCGTTTTAATACCCTGGCCCCCAGGACAGATGCATTTTTTTCCGCTTCTTTGCGGTTATTCATCACAGAAGTCTGCGGATCCACCGGGGTAATTTCCCGGTACAGCCGGTTTACTGCCTCCGGCTCCGTCTGGTCCCTATGGATTTCCTCTGCTTCCAGGATTCTTCCTAAGGATCTTTCCATCGTCTTTGTCTGGTTGTAACACGTATATGTACCTGGTGTCTTTAAATGTGCCGTCTCCCCCTCTTCCGGCCTCTCCGGCCGGTCAAGCGTTACGACCGGATGCGGAAAACGCACGGTACCGGCCATACTTCCATAAACGCTTGTCCTGGCATGAAAACAGATGGCTTTCCATTCTCCTTCCATGCGGTAAGACACTTCACGCGGAACAATGACGAGTTCAAGCTCACCGAATTCAAAACGCTCCTCCGCCGCACCCATGGCATTTCCCAGAATCAGGGTTCCGCGGCCTTCCAGTATATAGTAATAAACCGTAACATCCGGATGCATCCGGACCGCCCATGGCCGACAGTTATCCGTCACTCCCTCTTTTTCCATGTAGGAAAAGATACCCAGGTCATTCACTTCGCTCAGAGGATAATTCCATTCTCTGCAGGCAGTCTCGTTGTCATAAACAGAGACGGCCGCTCCTCCTCTGATGATTCTTGCCCCGGGAACCAGCGGGTTTTTGGCCGATTCCCGCATGTCCCCTGCAAATTCTTTCCGGTCTTCTTCCTGTCTCGCAGGACTCATATCAATCTTATACATCGTTTCATTTCCCTTTCTTTCATTCCGCTCCGAGTGTGTATGAAAATTGCTTTCCGCCGTGCTCAGGCCTTTACGCCGCCTGCCATAATTCCATCCATAATATTTTCTTCGAAGATCATAACAAAGATAATGATGGGCGCCAGAATCACACCTCCCATGGCACTTAATAAATCCCATGGCACATCATAAGCATTGGCCCTTGGCAGGGTTGAGATACCGATAGTCAGTACTTTGATCTTCTGTGAGAAAAACAGAGGGATAAAAAACTCATTCAGACAGCTGATAAAATTTATAATACATACAGTTGCCACAGCCGGCCTCATAAGCGGCAGAGTCACAAACATAAGCTTCTGCATATGATTTGCCCCGTCGATCTCAGCCGCTTCCTCGATATCAATGGGAATGCTTCCCAAATAATTTCGAAGGATCAATATGGTAAACGGAATCAGGGAGCTGGTATAGAGCAGAATCAGCCCCGGATACGTATCTACCAGTTTTAAACTCCTCAGATAGTCATAAAGCGGTCTTGCCGTCACGATCCCAGGGATCAGAGCTGAAAACACGATCAGTCCGTAAGCCATGGACAGTCCCTTGGAAGGATAACGCTCAAAGGCATACGAAGCGAGTATACAGATGGCCGTTGACAGAATCAGGGTTACCCCCGTTATGATCAGAGTGTTCTTGATTTGAGGGAAGATACCCACGGTATGGATTAGTGTCTGGTAGCTCTTTAACGTGACATGACGGGGAATCCATTGGATGGGATTGGTAAAAAGCTCCATTGACGGTTTGACGGAAGAAATAAAAATCCAGTAAAGCGGTATCAGTATAATCGCCGCTGTCAATACCGTCAAACTCCATTGAAATACTTTAAAAACTTTCTTTTTCAAATGTTGTCCCATTTCTATCCCCCTAATCCGATATTTTCTTGATTGCAAACAGATTGATTCCGGTCAATACCAGCATGATAAGAAACAGTACCACAGCGATTGCCGATGCATATCCCAGATTCAGATTATTAAACGCTTCAATCAAAATCCGATAAGACAGTACAGAGGTTCCATCATACGGTCCGCCTGAAGTCATGGCATAAACCAGTTCGAAGCTTGTAATACGCCACATTGTAAAAAATATGGATATGGTCATCACTGTTTTCAGAATACTCGGAATCGTGATATAGAAAAAACTTTTGACTGCTCCGGCCCCGTCTATTTTGGCCGCTTCATAGATGTCTGCAGAGACGAATTGCAGGGAGGCCAGCACGAGGATCGCGAAGAAAGGGATATCTTTCCATAAGTCAACGATAATCACTGCAAGCCTTGCCGCATCCACGTGGATCAGCCAGTCATAATGAAATCCCGAAACCAGCCGTCCAATCAAGTCATTCACGAATCCGTACGTTCCATTGAATCCCCATCTGGCGGCGCGCCCCGCTACGATCATCGGCATAGCCCAGGGAATCAGCACAATCGTTCTCAGAAACTTTTTTCCTTTGAATTTCATATTCAGCATCATGGCAAGAATCACGCCGAGCACGATATGAAATGTCATGGAAATAATGGTAAACAGAATAGTAAACTGCATGGAAGAGGCAATTTTTTCATCTGACAGCAGCTTTGCATAATTTTTCAGGCCGGCAAACGCTCCAGTTCCTCCTCCAATAATATGTAAATCACGAAAACTGTTAATAAATGTCATAAGGACCGGATAAAGGGTCGTAAGACACCGGATTATGATCACTGGAAGAATCATCAGCCATGGAAGCCAGCCATATCTTTTCGTGTAATTGGAAAGTACCCCTATTACACCAAGAGTCCGTTTTACCGGACTCTTTATTTTTTCTGCCTTCAATTCATTACCTCCTCAGAACTATTTTGCCTTATCTGGAAAATACGTTTTTATACATTTCTGCATTCCTGCAATATAATCGTCAAAGCTGAGTTCATCACTTACATATTTTTGGAACAGCGCACCCACATCGTTGATATATTCCATCGAGTTGACCGGAAGCGGACGAGGAACCAGTGTTGTAGTTTTCAGATACGATTTTAGCTGCTCCATTCCCGGTACCGTAAAATCCGGGTCATCCACGACATCGGTCCTTGCAGGAAGTCTGGAAAACGTCCGGCCATACGCCTCCTGTCCCTCCAGGCTTGCAGCCCAGCTTAAGAAAACCTTTGCCGCTTCCTTATTCGGTGATGCAGCGTTCAGCACATACTGCCAGCCATTGGCATAGGTCTTCTCCTGCCCAAGATTCAGCATGGGGGCAATGTAAATGTCATCCTCTCCGTATCTGCCGGCTGCATCATACGTTGGCATAAAGCTGGAGTAATTCAGCATCGATGCGGATGAACCGTCCATAATACGCTGATTCAATTCCGTATACTGATCCGCCAGCTGTGAAAGAGGTGTATACCCCTGATCAACCATCTCTTTCATAAATTTTACGGCTGCCTGCGTGTTTTCATTGGACCAGTCGTACATATCACCGCCGAACAGGTTTACAAACTCACCGATATCGTTCCATACATAGGTCTGTTCCCAGCCGCCCCCGTAACCATACACGCCATCCTTCGATACCGCCTTTAAAAATTTCGTAAACTCTTCGCTCGTCTTTACGGATTCCATTCCGGCTTCCTTTACGTATTTGGAATTCAGCCAGAAACAGAATATTTCCATGAACATGGGAACACCTTTTCCATCACTCATCTCAATGAATGATTCCGGATATACTGCCTTAATCTCCGGAGTGAGCACATCATTAAGCGGTTCCAGATAATTGGTTCCGGATAATGAGAGAATCATCTCCTGATCCACGGAAAGGATATCGACTGTATCATCACCGGAAGAAAGAATCGTCATAACCTTAGCCGTCCGATCGTCTGTATTAGTCGGCATGGCAAGCACTTCAATCTTCAGACCCGTGGAACGCTCCGCCGCATCCACATAATCCTGAAAGTTCTCCTGTGTGGCCGCATCGTCGCAGAAAAGTGTGATTTGCGCCCCAGACGTCTCCCCTTTTGCAGTTGAAGCTTCGGTAACGTGTTCTTCCTTTCCTGTGGTTTCCCCTATTTCATTTGTTTTCCCTGCACACCCTGCAAGAGAACCGGCTGTCATACTTGCACACAGCAGAATGCTCAAGACTCTCTTTTTCATAGTCTGTACCTCCTTGTTTGTTTTTGTTTTGTCAGACAAGCACATTATAGACAAAAAATATGACTGTGGAAATATGTTTTTTTATGCTGATTTTAAGATTTTTTACCTGTTTTCTCCAATATTGTTGTGATTATTGACTTATATTATAGGGCTGGATATAATGAAATCACGTTTTTATTCACAGTTCATAACAGTAAGGATGGTTCCCGATTCCCATGAAAAAAAACATAAAAAGATTTCTGAGTTCGTTCCACTTAAAATTAAACACCGTATATAAGAAACTCGTATGCCTTACTTTGGTATGCAGCCTCGTTCCGCTGCTCTTAACCAGTTCGATCTCTTACTATATGGCTTATTCCATGTCAAAAAACAGGACCATTGATTCCCTCCGCGCTGCCAACCGACAGATCGCCATCAATATTAACAATCGGCTGTCTCAGGTAGAAAGCCTCTCTAACTCGATATCCTTCTATCTGTATCATCTGCAGAAGACTCCGCTCTATCCTCTGTCTGAATACCTGTCCGCCTATTCGCAGAGCAGGAACAGCATCGGCTCCATAAAGAGCACGTTTAAGCTTCTGCAGATAACCGTCTTTCTTCCGGAGGACTGCTTCATCAATCCCACCGGCAATGGAATCAACTTTTTTCCTTTAAACCGGCTGTCTGATTATAACATGACGGAACAGGAGCTTTTTGACGCCGGTTCCCGCTCCTTTTGGCGCACCAATAAAGACTTACAGTTTCCTGCGGCCTTTTCAGCCACCCCAAAAAGTGTCATGACCTGTTGGAACGCATACCGTAATATTTACACAGGATCTTTAAATTATGCCTTTGCCTGCCATTTACGGCTGTCGGAATTCTCGGAATTACTGAGTTCCCCTATCGATACCTCAGACAGCAGAAGCTACGTCATCGATCAGGACAACCGGATCCTGATGCACAGTGATGAAAAGAAAACAGGAAGCCTGCTGGCCGCAGACCAAGTAAATCTGTGGGACGAAACAAAAGATTCCTTTATCGTAGGGGACACCCTTCTCGTTGCACAGCCCCTGGACAATCCTTCCATGATGCTTATCACACAGATCCCGCTCTCCTATGTCCGGCAAAATGGTAATTTTATCCTTACCTTTCTTCTGTTGGCGATATGCTCGATAATAATCTGCACCGTCTGCTTATCAATTGCTGCATCGAAAACATTTACACGCCGATTCCATACACTTTCCCAGGTGATGGAATCCATAAAAGCCAGTGAAAACCGTGATATACTAAAGCTTCTTCGCCCCATGACCACCCGCCTAGCCTGTGACAGGGATGAGCTTGATCAACTGGCCGGCACTTACGAGACCATGGTACTGGAACACGATGAATACTTTAAACAGATACTGGAGATGTCGCTGCAGACAGAAAAGCTGAAGTATCAGCTATTACAGTCCCAGATTAATCCTCATTTTCTTTTTAATACCTTAAACACCATCGTTTCCTGTCAGTCACTCGGAAAAGTGGAATTGGCCAGTCAGACGATTACCAATCTGTCTCAGTTTTACCGGCACCTTTTACATGATCCTGACCATTTAATACCGATCCGCGAAGAGCTTTTGGTAACGGAGTTGTATTTAAAGCTGATCTGTGTATCCAAACCCAATCGAATCACATGGAGCTTTGAGACGGAAGACGGCATTGAACATTTTTTAATCTGCAAATTCATATTTCAGCCTTTTATGGAAAACGCCATCATTCATGCGATTCCTGATTCCAGCAGTTCTCTCCATATTGTAATTTCGATTCAATATGAGGAGGATACCATACTGATCCGGATTTCTGACAATGGAATCGGAATGGATAAAGAACGTTTGGCGGACATCCGGCAAACGCTCCAAAAACATCAGGCTGACTACGACAAAAATTATGGAATCAGCAACGTAAACGTACGTCTCACGCCCTATTTCGCCCCCGGCTGTGATACGATTCAGCTGGAAAGCCATCCTGGCTGCGGCACCTCATTCACCATTCATTTAAAACAGATTTTATAAGGAGGAATTCTGTGTCTAAATACGCTTTGATTATAGACGATAATAAACTGGTAACGGAATCTCTAAAAGAGAATATCGACTGGCATAAGCTTGATGTCGTTGTGACTCACGTTTTTTATGATGCACTGCAGATAGAGGAAGTCGTCGCATCGGAGACGGTGGACATCATTATTTCCGATATTCGAATGCCTGGTCTGTCAGGCCTGGAAATGGCTAAAGAAGTGTTGAAACAGAACCCGGCCATAAAGATAATCTTAATCAGTGCCTATGAAGATTTTCAGTATGTCCAGGAAGCAATACGACTGGGGGCCTACGATTTTATAGAAAAACCCATCGATCTGGCTTATTTGAGCAGTATCATAGCAAAAGCAGCGGCTCAAATCGATCTGGATCTTCAGACAAAGCGTCAGCTGGAAGCCAGTAAACCAGCTATGGTTGAAAAATTCTTCTACGATGTGCTGCACCATGCGCCGGCGGAGGCAAAGTATAATTACGGAGACTATCCCATTTTTCTGTCGCTTACAATTGAATCCCATTTTCATTTATGTATCGTGATTAAAAATACAAATGCCAACCAGTTAAAAAATGCGTTAGGCCTTCAGCGCTACCATATGGATCTGCTGTCTCTTGAAAATGACATCGGTCTGCAATTTGCAGATTTTCCTCTCGCATACCTCCTGCACAAAGGAAACTCTCTGGTTCTGGTTATAGGAAAAGGCGGAGCATCGGCCGTACAGCTTCTGACGGCTGCCGAGGAACGGCTCTCCCCCATCCTGGAATGCGCTTCACTGTTCAAGCTGGCAGTCGGCATTGGTAATACGGTTGCCTCCTTCTGGGATATCCGGGAATCTTACGAAAACGCAAAACTGGCGCTGGAATACCGTTTCTTTTTTCCAGAGGAGACAATACTCCGCTATCAGGATCTGCCCCCTGAAAATTCCACTCCTGATCTGAATCTGGAATCAAAATGCAAATATATTATAAACCTGATCTGCAAAAATGATGTTCCCCGTTTGGAGCAGTATCTGGACTCTCTCTATGAAGAGTACTTAAAGCTGCACATATCCAGAGACAGTCTGTTCTTTATTATCTCCGATATGGCTGGTAAAGTGCTGAATTTTCTCTATAAAATGGGAGTGGATCTTGCCTCTCTCGACGAAGATTTAATGAAATACTGGGGTAATCTAAAGCGTTTTTCTACCGGACAGGAGGTCTTTCAATGGTTCTTCAGGCTTTGTGCCATGGCTGGAAGCCTGCTTGACACCTCTGTATCCGGTTACCAAAAACGGCTTGCCTCTCTGGTAGAAAACTATATTCAGTTAAATTATGCCAATCCTGATCTTGGACTGAATGAAATAGCTGCCAGCGTAAATGTCAGCCCGACACACTTAAGCGCCGCATTTAAGGAAACCACCGGCAGTAATATTGTGGATTTGATCGGAAGCACCCGAATTATGGCGGCGAAGGAGCTGTTAATGAACACCGAACTCTCCATACGGGAAATCAGTGAAAAAACCGGTTTTTCCAACCAGTATTACTTTAGCGCCTGTTTCAAAAAAATAACCGGTATGGCGCCGACGAGGTTTCGAAATCCCAACCACTGAAAACACTGTTTTTATCCCAAGTCAAATCCCTGCCGTCTAATGAAATAAAGGCCGGAGCAAAAGGCAATGTCTGTCTTTCACTCCGGCCGTCTTTATAATTCCATACCACACAACTATCACACATTATACTCTTCCAGCAGCAGCCCGGCCAGCGTCTGTTCCGTCCCCAAAAACTGCAGGATATCCTCGATCTCTTTCCGGTTGTCCTTGGGCCCGCCCTGTTTCACCGCACGGATCAGAATGTTTTTCGGAGTGTGTTCCATATCGATAAACTCCAGGATCTGGGTTCGGTAGCCCCTGTTTTCCAGGATCTCCGCCCGGAGGGCATCGGTGTATAAGGCTGCCATACGCTCCTTGATCAGCCCGTACTGGAGCACCGGGCGCAGCAGCTCGTTGTCCATCTGTTTATTCAGCTCATGCTGACAGCAGGGAACGGAGAGAATCACGGAGGCATCCCATTTTACCGCCTTTTCCAGGGCGTAATCCGTAGCCGTGTCGCAGGCATGAAGCGTCACAACCATGTCCACATGGTCCACGCCGTCGTAGGAAGCAATATCGCCGTGATAAAACTTCAGCTTGTCGAAGCCATAGGCCACGCTTAGGCGGTTGCAGTGGTCGATCACGTCCTGCTTTAAGTCCAGTCCGATAATGCGCACCTCATAGCCCTTCAGCTCATGGAGATAATAATACATGGCAAATGTCAGGTATGATTTTCCGCATCCAAAATCGATGATTACATTTTCCCTGCTCTTGTCCAGTCTTGGGAGAATGTCCTCGATAAATTCCAGAAAACGGTTGATCTGGCGGAACTTATCGTAGTGGGAACGGACGACCTTACCATCGGCCGTCATGACACCTAAGTCCTCCAGAAATGCAACAGGCTTTCCTTCCTCCAGGATGTAGCGCTTCTGCCGGTTGTGGGAGGCCACGTTCGGAGCCGCTACCATTTTCTGCTGATTTTTCTTAACTTTAATCGAGACAGTCTCTTTCTTTGCCAACCAACACACGGGCCTGTCCTGGACGATTCCACTTCTGCCTGCTTAAAACCGCTCTCCATCAGTCCCAGCAAGTAGGATACGCCTTCTTCTCTCGTCAGATTTCGGTGAAATGCCTGTTTCTCCGTCAGTTCTTCCGCCTGGAAAACCATGCCGCCTTTCAGCATAACCGGGCGTACCCGGACCTTCAGTGCTTTGCACGGGCCTGCACCGTCCTTAAAGGCCGGATTGCTCAGGATTATCCTGAGCAGGCTGTCGTCTAAAAAGTCCTCAAAGATCTTCTTAACCTCTTCTCTTTTTTCCAGAACCATACTGCTCTGCTCCATAAAATATTCCCCTGTCCTCTTAATTCTCCGCCGATACCCAGCTGCTTCTTAAGAGCTCCGGATGCGGCTCCAAATGCGCGTAATCATTAAAACGTTCCACGGTAAAGCGCTTATTGCCCGGGTTATAGGCCACCTCGGTAATGCTGCAGTTTTCCAGTGAATTCCCGAGAAGCCGGTATCTGGCCGGTTCCATGCCTAATAATGCGGAGGTCATGCTTCGGATTACACCGCCGTGAGTAACTACCGCAACCGTCTGATAACCGCTCTCAGCAATCTCACGAAATACCGGCATCACCCGCCGGATCACGTCTCCCGCACACTCTCCGCCCGGATACGGTAAGTCGGCTTCCATCTTTTCCTGTTCCTTCTTAAATGCGGCAAATTTTACCGCAATATCCTCGTCGCACATTCCTTCCATCTCGCCAAAGGAGATCTCGCGCAGCTCCTCCTTTACAATATGTTCCACATTCCAGAAGCGGTTTGCCGTCTCCGCAGTCTGAAACGCCCGCAGCAAATGGCTGGAGTATACAGCTTCAATCTTCTCTCCTGCCAGACGTTCTCCCAAAAGCTCCGCCTGTCGGAAGCCCTCCTCAGCCAAATCCACATTGACGTTGCATAGCTGGCTGCACTGGCGGCCATGACGAATCAGATACAGTCTCATCCGATCTTCCTCCCAATTTCTCTTCTCTGTTAAGTACGGCCCAGATGGTTGTTCATTCATCTGGGCCTTTCTTTATTTAATCCTAATTTTTAAAGCTGTGGATCGGAGCCGGAATTCTGCCTCCGCGGGTCACGAACTTCTCACAGGAATAGGGATTGACCGGCATAACCGGGGCGTAGCCAAGCAGTCCGCCAAATTCCACCGTATCCCCAATGGTCTTTCCGATCACCGGTATAAGTCTGACAGCAGTTGTCTTCTGGTTGATCATACCGATAGCCGCCTCATCCGCAATAATGCCAGCTATGGTCGTCGAAGGCGTGTCGCCTGGGATCGCGATCATATCGAGGCCTACGGAGCAGACACACGTCATCGCTTCCAGCTTTTCGATCGTCAAAGCTCCCATGGAAACCGCATCGATCATCCCCTGATCCTCGCTGACCGGGATAAATGCGCCGCTTAAGCCGCCTACATAGGAGGAAGCCATGACGCCGCCCTTCTTCACCTGATCGTTTAACATGGCGAGAGCCGCCGTCGTTCCCGGAGCGCCTACACGCTCCAGACCGATCTCTTCCAGAATCTCAGCGACACTGTCGCCGACAGCCGGAGTCGGAGCAAGGGACAGATCAATGATACCGAACGGGATATTTAAGCGTCTGGAGGCCTCCTGAGCCACCAGCTGTCCGACTCTCGTGATCTTAAACGCCGTCTTCTTGATCGTCTCGCAGAGGACCTCAAAATCCTTTCCTCTCGCCGTCTCGATGGCGGTCTTTACAACACCAGGTCCGCTGACGCCCACGTTGATAATGGACTCGGCCTCCGTCACGCCGTGGAACGCACCCGCCATAAACGGATTGTCGTCAGGTGCATTACAGAAGACGACCAGTTTGGCGCAGCCCAGAGAATCAGACTCCTTCGTTGCTTCCGCCGTCGCCAGCACGATCTCACCCATCAGCTTCACGGCATCCATGTTGATACCCGTCTTTGTGGAACCCACGTTGACAGAGCTGCACACGCGCTCCGTCAAAGCGCCTGCGGATGGAAACGGATCAGCCTTTCGTCCGCGTCGGTCATACCCTTGCTCACCAGAGCGGAATAACCGCCGATAAAGTTTACGCCAACCTCGTGAGCCGCCCGGTCGAGGGTCTTTGCAATGATCACATAGTCCTCCGGACTCTTGCAGGCCGCCGCGCCAACCATGGCAATCGGGGTGACGGAAATTCTCTTATTTACGATCGGAATACCGAAATCGCGCTCAATCTCTCGGCCGACTGCGACGAGATTTTTAGCTGTAGTGGTGATCTTGTTATAGATCTTCTCATTGACCGCATCTAAATCGCTGTCGCTGCAGTCCAGAAGGCTGATGCCCAGGGTAATCGTTCTGACATCCAGCTTCTCCTGTTCTATCATTTTATTTGTTTCATTTACTTCAAACATATTCAACATATCGGGGGCCCATCCTTTTTCTTATGCTTATTCTTTCATTCCGAAGTGCAGTACTGGCAAAATGCTTCGTAAGTTTCTTCGAAAACGCAGAGTGGTACAGCATTCGCTGCTGTCAGATACGGTGCATCTTGGTAAAAATATCCTCGCGCTGGCATTTTACCTTAACACCGATCTCGTCTCCGATCTGTTCCAGTTCATCGGCAAGCTCTCCAAAAGGTTTTGTGGCGTCGTTCGTGTCGACAATCATCATCATATTAAAGAAATCCTGTACGATGGTCTGTGAGATATCCAGGATATTCACCCGGTTGTTCGCCAGGTATGTGCAAATCTTTGCAATGATCCCTACGGTGTCTTTTCCAACTACTGTGATAATGGTTTTCTTCATGCTGCTTTTCTCCTCTTTTATATAGTGATAATTTCCGACATCCTGTCTCTTCCCGCAACCGCGATCGAAAAATCGGACGCCTTAAATGGATTATCTCCGTCTGTAATCTCCAGCTTTACGGTCTCGTAAGCCAGCTCTTCGTAATTATTTTCCTTGCTTAAATGGCCAAGCAGAATCCGTTTTAAATTATCGTGCAGAATGCAGCACAGAAGGCGTCCGGCGTTCTCATTGGAGAGATGGCCGTGATCCCCTAAAATACGGCGCTTCAGGTAGTAAGGATACGGTCCTGCCTGCAGCATGTTGACATCGTGGTTGGATTCCAGTAAAAGCGCATCGAGTCCCTGCAAATGATCGATTATGTACTGGTCATAGTGCCCCATGTCCGTCGCCACCGCCACCGATTTGTGGTCATGCTGGATCCGGTATGCCACCGGATTTGCCGCGTCGTGATCGATCGAGAAAGGCTTTACCTCCAGATCGCCGACAAAGAAATCCACATCCGGACAGATCGGATGGTACAGCTCTCTGGGATACTCTCCCAGATACTTCTGCTTCGATACCTCTTCCAGCGTTTCCTTTGTCCCATAGAGAGGAACACCGTATTTTCTTGCCAGGACTCCCAGTCCCTTTGTATGGTCAGAATGCTCGTGTGTGATGACGATTCCGTCGAGCTCGCTGCCTTTTAAACCAATTTCATTTAAGCCCTGCTCAATCCTCTTATTGCTGATGCCGGCATCCACCAGAATATGGGAGTTGTCCGAACCAACATAGATGCAGTTTCCGCTGCTTCCGCTCGCTATACTTACCAGTCTCATGTTTCCCGTCCTTTATCTTTCAATAGGGCCTCCAGCCCGGCTTTTACCTCTTCCACGGTCCCGTTGTTATCAATCACCCGGTCCGCCAGTTCCCGGAATTCCTCATCCGAAAGCTGATTCTTCATAATGCTCAGGGAACGCTCTCTGCTGTATCCCCTGTTTTCTTTCAGGCGCCTGATACGATTCTCTTCCGATGTATAAACATACCACATTTCATCGTAGATGTCATTCTGTTCCCTGCCCATAATTGCAGATTCTACCACAATTAAGTCCGCTTGTGAAGAAGAAATTTTATCTTTAATCGTTTTCCATACCATCGGATGGATGATTCCGTTCATCGTCTCAAGCGCATTTTGGTCATGAAAAATGAGTGCGGAAAGCAGCGGACGGTCAATTGTGCCATCCGGTTTCAAGAAGCTGTTCCCCAGGGCACGGATGACCATCTCGTAGCCCTCGTGCCCTGGTTCCATCAGCTCATGCGCCACCTGATCAGCGACTATGATTTCTGCTCCGTACTCTGTTTGCAGGATATCGAGAATCCGGCTCTTCCCGGCGCCGACTCCGCCTGTCAGTCCTATCACTCTCACTTTTTCTCCCTCTCTCCTGTAAGGCCAAATAAACGCCCTGGTCCTATTTGGCATCAAACCAGGAATCTCCGACGTTCGCTTCCACCTCAAGAGAAACTGATAAATCCGCTGCATGCTTCATCTCGTCCACCAAAAGCGCCTTTACCGCTTCCACTTCGTCCTTCTGCGTCTCGATCAGAAGCTCATCGTGAACCTGTAAAACAATGCGCGATTTAAGGCCTTTCGCCTTCAATGCACGATCCACACGTATCATTGCGATCTTCATGATGTCGGCTGCCGTTCCCTGAATCGGGGAGTTCATGGCCACACGCTCCCCGAAGGAGCGCTGCATAAAATTAGTAGATTTCAGTTCCGGCACCGGACGTCTTCTGCCAAACATGCTGACTGCATAGCCGGTCTCTTTGGCGTCCGCTACAAGCCTGTCCAGGAATTCCTTAACGCCCGGATACGTCTCAAAATACTTATTGATATACTCCGTCGCCTCTTTCCTGGATATGCTTAAGCCCTCGCTCAGTCCGAAGGAACTGATACCATACACGATTCCGAAGTTTACCGCCTTGGCATTTCTTCTCTGCAGCGGCGTCACCTCGTCCAGAGGCGTATGGAAGACCTCGGAAGCCGTGATGGCATGAATGTCATCCGCATGGCGGTAGGCTCCAATCAGCCTCTCATCTCCGGACATATGCGCCAGGACACGAAGCTCGATCTGGGAATAGTCAGCGTCGATGAAGACGCAGCCCTCCTCCGGAACAAATATCTTCCGAATTTCACGTCCCAGCTCCATACGAACCGGGATGTTCTGAAGATTCGGCTCCGTACTGCTGATTCTTCCCGTAGCCGTGATGGTCTGGTTAAAAGTCCCGTGAATTCTCTCATCCGGCCCGATATAGACGGCCAGACCTTCCGCATAGGTGGAATTCAGCTTGGTAAGCTGACGGTAGTCGAGAATCATCTGTACCACCGGATAATCGGGAGCCAGTTTGTCCAGCACATCGGCAGCCGTAGAATAACCGGATTTCGTCTTTTTCCCATTGGGCAGCTTCATATGGTCAAACAGAACCTCTCCCAACTGCTTGGGAGAATTGATATTAAAGGTTTCCCCTGTTTCTTCATAAATCTTCTGCTCCAGCGCGACAATCTGCACCTTTAAGCGGTCTCCGTACTCCTTCAGCCGCTCTCTCTCCGCCTTGATTCCCACCTGCTCCATGTGGAAAAGGCTGTAGATCAGCGGCATCTCAATATCGATAAAGAGGCTGTACATTTCGGCCTTTTTAAGCTCCTCGGTCAGACGGTCCGCACTCATAAAGGCGATATAGCCCATGTAGCAGATACACGTAAACGCCTTCTTCTCATCGGTCTCAAGTGCCTTTTTAATCGTCTGTTTTCCTAATAAGTCGACTCTGGACGGCACGGTCATGCCCAGATAATCACGGGCAAGATCATCGTAATCATACGTATCCTTAAGCGGATTTAAGAGGTAACCGGCCACACCAGCGTCAAACAGCGGGCTGTCTGATTCGGCTTTCAAAAATGGAAGCAGCGGCTTTAGCTTAAGCACAGATACCCGTTCGCATGTTCTGCACAAATCCCTGGCCTTTTCCACCAGATATTCCGCCCGCATAAAGCCCTGGGGGACGAAACAGTAGGTGGCTTCCTCTCCTGTGCAGAGCGCCATGGCTGTCAGCTCATGGTCCTCGATCACCAGCTCCAGGCCAATCTTCGCCCCGGCTTTGCAGGCGGCAAAGATGGCTTCCGCTTCTCCAAAATCGGTGACCATCTGAAAATGCGCCTCCGCCGACGGACTCTCTACCGGCGTATCCGAAAAACGGGAAAGGAGTGATTTAAACTCCAGACGCTTCATATACTGGTAAGCGGCCGGTGTATATAAGTTGTCCGCTTTGGCATCGTCATAGGAAAATTCTATTCCGCAGTTTATATTGATCGTTGCCAGCTCCTTGCTCAGCTGTGCAAGACTGTAATTCTCTTCCAATGACTTCTTCGCTCTTGGCGGTTTGATCTCCTCTATATGGGCGTAAGCGTTCTCAATACTTCCGTATGCCTCTATAATGGCAGCGGCCGTCTTCTCTCCGATGGACGGTACTCCTGGAATGTTGTCGGAGGAGTCTCCCATCAGGGCCTTCATATCGATAAATTCCGTTGGAGTCACATGGTACTCATTCTTCACATCCTCCGGATAGTAGTCTTTAATCTCCGTACCGCCCCTGCTGGTCTTTGGAATCCGGATCTTGATATGCTCGTCGGCCAGCTGGAGCAGATCGCGGTCACCTGATACCACGACCACCTCCACACCCTTCGCCTGGCTTTCTTTCGCCACAGTTCCCAGAATATCATCGGCCTCGTAGCCTGCCATCGTAAGGATGGGCACCTCCATGGCGCCGAGGACTTCTTTCATCAAATCCACCTGCTCGTGAAGCTCCTCCGGCATGGGTTTTCGCGTTCCCTTATACGGTTCAAACATCTTATGGCGGAATGTGGGTTCCTTTCGGTCAAAGGCCACCGCCACATGGTCTGCCTGCTCTTCTTCAAGAATCTTAAACATAATGTTTAAAAATCCATATACGGCGTTGGTATGGAGTCCCTCTGAATTTGTCAGCTCAGGAATTCCGTAGAATGCTCTGCTCATGATGCTGTGTCCGTCTATTAATACTAATTTCTCTTTGTCCATGTTCTCTCCTGTCAGATGAGTCCTGACTGCAGCCAGATGCGGCACTGCAGAAGGACCGTAATAATTAATGCCATAACGCTGAGTGTGGATACCGCATAGCGCACGATCTTAACGAGCCGAACGGCTTCCAGTCTTTCCCTGGACTGTTCGATCGCTGTCTCAAGCGCTCCCTTGATGTTATAATTGCCCGTCTCGGAGTCCAACTGCCGGATTCCCACGTCAACAGTAAAATATATCTCCAGCTCTTCCCTGCATTCCGGGCAATGTTCAATATGCTCCAGAAATTCAAAGAGTTCTTCATCAGTCAGTTCGTTCTTAATATAAGGCATTACAAGGCTTTCCGCTTCTTTACATGTCACCTCCGGACACCTCCTTCCACAAATCTCTATCTATCATACAATATATTTCCACCATTTTCAATTTAATAATCATAAAAAACACTTGCCAAATGGAAAATCCTGTGATAAAATAATCAACGCTGTGATTGTTACGCCGGCTTGTCGGAATGGCAGACGAGGTGGACTCAAAATCCATTGGTGGCAACACCGTGCGGGTTCAAGTCCCGCAGCCGGCACTACACCCTTGGCAGGGAATTGGACTAAAAATAACGTATCTGCGTTATTTTAGTCCTTTTTTCTATTTAAAAAAGGGACCCGCCGAATGCAGCAGATTCCCTTTTACTATAAACGCGATACGGTTCTACGATACCTTTCTATAATTCTTTCCGGACGCTCAACCCCAGCGGCTTGGCCACACGGTCCTTTATACTCTCCACTTTCCCCAGCATCAGCCATTGCTTTGTGCATTCTGCGCTTGCTCTTTCGCCGTCATCCGGCCACATGGAACGCCACTTTGCAAAACATTTATTCTCCAGCTTGCTGAAAACCATATAGATCATCTGTAATTCTTCTTCGGTAAATTCTAAATTATAAATTTGCTTTTTTATCACTGTATGTACTCCCCCTCCATTGTCAATTATCTTGTCACGACCGGCTCCTGGTATAAAAAGTATACAGCTTTTCTTATATTCGGTCAACTATATGAATATTTAATCCACCATATAAACATACCATATGTAGTAAACTACTGAAAAAAGGAGAATTGATATGGTTGACTTTGGAAACACCTTAAAAACATTACGATTGCATGAAGAAATGACACAAGCCCAATTATCCCAGAAATTAGGACTGACAAAATCCGTAATCAGCGCCTACGAAACCGGCCTGCGCCTGCCGTCTTACGATGTTTTAATTCACATTGCACAGATTTTTAAAGTATCCACGGATTACCTCTTAGGCGTAGAGCAGAAGGACAGTCTGGATCTGTCCGGGCTGACGCAGAATGAAAAGTCCGCACTGTTGGCACTGATCAAGGCTATGAAAAGCAGATAAGACTCCAAATGATACGCAGGCTGTACTATGGGCTGCTGTTAATAACCAGGCTGCATGTCCTGCAGAGAAACGCTGCAGCCTGTCTGACTGCCGTAATTTCACGGCGAAAGCTTCAAAGCGTCATTCACAATCAGTCTCACTCTAATTTTCTCCTCCTCAGTTTGATTTGTCGAAAAAGCCGGTAATTGAAAACAGAAGCCCGGTCACTCCCACGATAAGAATCAGCCAGTCCATTCCGGACGAACAGAGCGCCAGCACAATTGCAAATAATAGTATTGCGATGCCTAATGTGATTTTTTTCATAGTTTTCTACTCATACACCTCCTCATCCTCAAGCCTCCCCTGTTCATCATAATAGCGCCACGTTCCCATTTCCTCCCCCTTTGAATAATGGCCTTCCGCGGCAAGTACTCCATTCTCGTGGTAATCCTTCCACTCCTTCCTGTTATTCTTCTCTGCTTCGTGTTCCACTTAATCTCCCTCCGTACTTTCTCTCAGACGTTTTCACTTTCTTCGTCCTTTTCTTTTTTTAACTCTCTCAATACTTCATCCAGTTTCTTCATAATCATGCAGGTGCAGACAATAACAATGGCCGCAAGAGCCGCAATTCCACTGTAAACCGGATCGACATAAGACTTTATAAATGCATCGCCTCCCGGCAGAAGCACAGAGCTTATTCCTGCCAAAATAATAAAATTAAAATAATAAAACACCAGGAACGTTACAATTCCTATTACTGTTTCTTTCATATAGAACTCTCCTTTTTCTCCATAATCCTGCTTTTTTTATGAAATTAAGACACCGACCGGATTGCTCCCCTGATACGTATCAGGCTTCTTATCCTGCTCATTATAACACGGCAGGCCTCATTCCGCATACACTTCATAAGAAACTAATTACATTGAAACAAAATCTTAAGCAATTCTGCAATACATTTCCCCACCATTATGGTATACTGTTCCTATCGAATTCAAATGATAAAGGAGGCTTTTTATGAAGCGATATACAGTTATTCTCACCCTTTCACTCGTCTGTGCCCTTTCACTTGCCGGATGCGGCAAGAAGAATCAGGACAAAACAGATTTGACAAGCACCCACACCACGGCCGCGGAGACCATGTCTCCCACCACGACAGCGGCAGAGACGAAAGAGACGACGGCCGCGGACAAAGAGACCACAGATGCGGCTGGCAGCGAAACGAAAAAAGATGACTCGAAGAAGGCAGACAGCGCTTCCAGCGTCACTACCTCCATACACACCTACACCACCGGAAACATTTCCATCGAATACCCGGTTGTCTCTAATTTGAGCAAGGCTGCCGTGCAGGAAAAGATCAACAAGCTGCTAAACGAACATGCTCTGGAATTCATCAAGGCCTATGGCGTGAATGAAAGCAAGGATTCCCTCACCGTGAAATGCAGGGTTGTCTCTGCGGACCGCAGACGCCTGACCGCTGTTTACACAGGTTCCTATATGCCGGATGGCGGCGCACATCCGGTCAGTCTCTTCTATACGAATACCATTGACACCGCACTCGGTGAAGACATGGGTCTTACGAACTACGCGGATCCTTATACACTGGCCGGTTATGTGCTGTCCGGTGACTGCCAGTTTGCGGACGCGGATGCCGCTTTGGAAAAAGAATTGATGAAGGTTAAGAATGACACGGACATTGAGACGTATACCGAGATGTTCCGCCGCGCCGATTTCCCATGGAAGGCGCCGAAAACCACCTCCAAGGACTCTGACGAAGCCGTAAAATTTCCGGAAGTATTCAGCTACGAGGAGCAGGGCACCATCTATGTTTCCATACCGGTACCTCATGCTCTTGGCGATTATGCTCTGATAAAGTACACTCCTGACACAAAATAGTGAAAATAGTTGCTATTTAACCCCATATTTGATAAAATAGTACGGAAAAATACAAAGATATGAAATGGGGTAGCAAAATGAGTGAAAAAACGCAACTGACAACACGAGACTATCTGCTCAGCATCCAACACCTGTTTGCCATGTTTGGCGCGACGGTTCTGGTTCCTTTGCTGACCGGTCTCAATCCATCGCTCGCACTGTTTTCCGCAGGTGTGGGCACCTTAATATTCCACTGCTGTACTAAGTTTAAGGTTCCTGTTTTTCTCGGTTCTTCCTTCGCATTCCTGGCCGCATTAAGCGCCATCATTCGACCGGAAGGTGCTGTAGTTGCAGAAAACATTCCTTTAGCACAGGGTGGAATTATTTTTGCCGGTCTGATCTATCTGCTGTTTGCGCTGATTGCGTTTTTAATCGGAGCGGACAAGATCAAGAGGGTATTTCCTCCGGTTGTAACAGGGCCCGTGATCGTGGTCATCGGTATCAACCTGGCGAGCACCGCGATCGGTGATGCGACCGGCGGCTTAAGCCTGGCGGACGGCCTTACCTCTGAGATCGCCTTAAACCTGGGCATCGCCCTGTTTACGCTCTTCGTGGTAATCCTCTGTTCCATATTCGCACACGGTTTTTTCAAACTGGTCCCGATCCTAATCGGAATCGCCGCAGGATACGTTCTGTGTATTATTCTGGGCGCGGTCGGAGTCTTCCATATGGATTATTCCGCCATTACGTCCGCAGCATGGATTAATATCCCCTTTGTGACAAAGGATATGAATGGAGTTCCCTTTATGTCTCTTCCGAAATTTGAGCTGGGCGCCATTCTCTCCATCGCACCGATCGCCTGTGTTACCTTTATGGAACACATCGGTGATGTTACCACCAATGGTACGGTTGTCGGAAAAGATTTCTTAAAGGATCCGGGTCTCCACAGAACCCTGATGGGCGACGGACTCGCAACCTTATTCGCCGGATTCGTCGGCGGACCTGCCAACACCACGTATTCGGAGAATACCGGTGTTCTGGCCACTACGAAGAATTACAACCCGCGTCTTCTGCGTGTGACCGCCATCTTCGCGATCATCCTCGGCCTTTTTGGTAAGGTAGGCGCAATTCTTCAGACTATTCCGGGCCCGGTCAAAGGCGGCGTAGAAGTTATGCTGTTCGGTATGATCGCCGCAGTCGGAATCCGCTCTCTCGCGGAATCGGATCTTGATTTCACTCACAGCCGCAATTTAACCATCGTCGGACTGATCCTTGTATTTGGCCTCGGTTTCGCACAACTGGGAGGACTCAATGTCCACGCAGGCTCCATAACGCTTAACATCTCCGGCCTTTTCATCGCCGTTGTGATCGGAGTCCTCATGAATATCATACTGCCTCAGGCAGCCGATACTGTAAAAAACTAAAGAAAGGATTCATATACCATGGAATATCCAATTGAAAATGTAACTGTCTTCAGCCACCCGTTAATCCAGCACAAGATCTCTATCCTGAGGGATAAGAGAACCGGTACCAATGAGTTCCGTGCGCTGATCGAAGAGATCGCCATGCTTATGGGCTACGAGGCCTTAAGAGACCTTCCATTAAAGGAGGTTGAGGTGGAGACTCCGATCGAGACCTGTATGACTCCCATGATCGCAGGGAAGAAGCTGGCCATCGTTCCTATCCTTCGTGCCGGCCTCGGCATGGTGAACGGAATCCTCGCTCTCGTTCCTTCTGCCAAAGTCGGTCACATCGGTCTTTACCGCGACGAAGTCACACACGAGCCTCACGAATACTACTGCAAGCTTCCGAACCCCATTGAGCAGAGAACCATCGTGGTAACCGATCCCATGCTGGCTACAGGCGGTTCTGCTGTCGCGGCCGTGGATTTCATCAAGGAACACGGTGGAAAGAACATCAAGTTCATGGCCATCATCGCCGCTCCGGAGGGTCTGGAACGCCTTCACAAAACCCATCCGGACATTCAGATCTATGTCGGCCATCTCGACCGCCAGTTAAACGAAAACGCCTACATCTGCCCAGGTCTGGGAGATGCCGGAGACAGAATTTTCGGTACGAAATAAGACAATGAAACTGTAAAGCTGACAGGAGCTATAAAATAAGTTCCTATAAAAGAAACGCCAGTTCCGACAAATGCCGGTTCTGGCGTTTCTTTTATCTTCTCTTATCCAATTCCCTTGTATACAATGCTCATAATAAACACCAGGACGGCGAGTCCCACGTAAATATATTTTGCTGCAAAGCAAAACAGCTTCCCAACCGGCTTTTTCCGGCCGGTATTCAGCTCCTCTCCGATCCTGTTTATTCCCAGAACCCAGTAGATCATGATCGCGCAGAGCACGGCTCCGAACGGCACGACGTAGATCGTTATCATATCCATCCAGGAACCCATATACGGCTCATACTCGATGAAAAGTCCGATCAGGAACACGAGACAGCCCACGAGAAGAACCGCCTTCTTCCGGTCGAAATGCAGATGAGTCTGGACCGCTTCCGCACACACCTCGAACATGTTGACGAGGGACGTGATTCCCGCAAACAGCACGGATAAGAAGAACAGAACGGCCACCCATCTTCCGGCCGGTATCTGCGCGAAAACCTTGGGAAGCGTGATGAACATGAGCGGCGGACCGCTGGCCGGATCCATCTGAAACGCAAACACCGCCGGAATGATGGCAAAGCCTGCGAGCAGGGCCGCCACCGTATCGAGCAGAGCGGTCGTCATGGCCGCCTTCGGTATATCTTCCTTCTTATCTAAATAACTGCCGTAAATGATCATTCCAGACCCGGTAATCGATAGGGAGAAGAATGCCTGTCCCATGGCCATCACCCACGTCTCCGGCTTAAGCAGAAGCTCCCAGCGCGGGATCAGCAGATATTCATACCCGGCAAGGGCGCCGTCCAGGAAGAACACCCGCACCGCGATAATCACGAACAGGATGAAAAATGCAGGCATCATAATGCGGTTGACCTTCTCGATCCCCTTCAGGACACCGCCCACCAGCACCACCATGGTGATTACCACCACCATGAAATGCCACGGGACGCTGCCGAAATGGCCGGTCGCCTGGGAGAAATAGACCTCTGCCTCCATCCCCATCATAAC
>NZ_JBKVCZ010000027.1:0-64400 GCF_046966825.1 Hungatella sp.
AGCCGGACTCTTGCGCCGGAGCGCGGCTGCTTCAGCGGCCTCCGGATTTTTGTTTCATAGGACAAGCTTTCCCATGAAACAAAAAAAGCGCCCATACCAAACGTCTGGTATGGGCGGCAAATATCCCTGTCATCTCATATTTCCCTACGTTGGCATTATCCAAATCAGGTAATAGGTCGAAGTTTGAGCACTTCCTCTCAGCCCGCCGCACGAGCTCCCTGTTGTATGTCAGTCTATCACTGCCTGCTTTTTTTGTCAATCCTTTCTTTCGTCTCCGAAGAAAAACAGAGCCACGGTTCCCGGTCCCGTATGGGCTCCGATGACGGTTCCGATGCTGTTGATCAGCACTCTGCCATTCAGCTCCGAAAAGCGCGTCTCCACCAGTTCGGCCACGGCCCTCGCGTCGTCTTCACAGGCAGAGCAGGAGATGAAGCATTTCCCTTTGTACCCGTTCTTTCCATCGGCGTGCTCTTCCATCATCCGGACCGCTTCCTGCATCGCCTTTTTCTTTGTCCTGATCTTATGGCGGGGAATCAAATGTCCCTCGTGATCCATGTTCATCAGCGGGCATATGTTTAATACGGTCCCCAGCATGGCTGAGGTCGCTGAAATACGGCCGCCCCGCTTGAAGCTGGTTAAATCCGTGGAAAAGAACCAGTGATGCACGTGAAGTCTCCGCTCCATCGTAATCCGGTACGCCTCTTCCAGAGAAAGGCCCTGGTCGCGCAAATCCGCGGCCGCGTCCACCAGCAGTCCATAGCCGGAAGAAGCCCCCAGGGAGTCCACCACCAGAATCTTCCGGTCCGGGTACTCTTCCTTCAGCTCTTCCACCGCGCTGCAGGCGGAATTATAGGTTCCTGAAATACCGGAGGAAAGGCTGATATGGAGAATATCCTTTCCCTCCTCTAATATAGCTCCAAAAAAATCATGGAACTCAGCCACGTTGACCTGTGATGTAGTCGGCATGGCGCCTTTTGAAATCCTGTTGTAAAACTCATCAAACGGCATGCTCTGCCCCAAATCATCCGGGTAGGACACCCCGTCCATTAAGTAGTGGAAGCAGACATAGGGAATCTGACGTTCGTCAAAATACGTTTTCTTCATATCTGCCGTGGAACAGCATGTTAATACAAATTGATTCATACTCCGCACACCTCCTTTTGTGATTAGCCTTTTTCATTTTATCACAAAATTCGTCAAATTGGAATCTTTACCGTAAATTCTGTCCCTGCCTCCAGTTCAGACTGTACCGTAATCGTTCCGTGATAATAACCCGCAATGTGCTTTACAATGGATAATCCCAGGCCGGTTCCGCCCTGTTTGCGGCTTCGTCCCTTGTCCACCCGGTAGAACCGCTCGAAGATGCGCCCCAGGGATTCTTTTGGAATTCCCATGCCGTTGTCCCTTACCCGTATGATCATTTCCTTGTCTTCTTCTGTGATGGTCACCCAGACCTCTCCGCCCGGTTTGTTGTATTTTATAGCGTTGCTGAGCAGATTGCTTAAAAGCTCCGTCATCTGGCGGGCATTGGCGTAGATGCACAGCGGTTTGCAGTCTGCGTGGATCAGAACTTCGTGAAAGGCCGCCAGCGGCTTCAGCGATTCCAGCACGTCGTCCAGGACGATGGACATCCGGACGTCCTGGCATACCATCTCGGCCTCCTTCGTCTCCAGCCTGGAGATCATCAGGATATCGTTAATCAAGCTGGTCATGTGGACCGCCTCCTTCTTGATCCGCCGGATGAAGTCCTTTTTCTGTTCCTCATCCTGAATAATTCCGCTCTCCAGAAGCTCTGCGTAGCCCTGTACCGACGTGATCGGTGTCTTTAACTCGTGGGAGGCGTTGCTGAAGAATTCCTGCCGGATCTGCCGCTCCAGTTCGATCTGGTTTAAATACTCCTTGACATTCTTTGACATTTCCGTTGTCGTCTCCGCGATAATGTTGATTTCCGGATACTGGTACGTCTCAAAGGTCAGCTCCGTGTAGTCCCCGTTGACCTTAAGCATCTCCTGCGATATCTCCTTCAGCGGCTTCGTGATGGAGGCCGCAAAGCTGTCGGCCGAGCAGGCGGAATAGATAAGCGCCACCAGGAAGCTGAGCCAGACGGCTGGAAGAAGGAGAATCAAATACTCCTTAAATCCGGTAAACGGTACCGCCATCCGCAGGATATAGTCAGAGTGATCCGATTCATAAGCCACGTACAGCATATTTTTCTTCAGCGTATCGGAATATCTCCTGGAGGAGCCGCTCCCCGATTCCAGTGCTTCCTTAATTTCCTCCCGGTCCAGGTGATTGTCCATGGAAGAAGTATCCACCACGCCCGTATCGGCCGCGACGCTTCCATCCTTTCTGATGACCGTAAAACGGCTGCTGTTGTCATTTACCGTCTCCTCCAGCATCATCACCTCACCCTGTAAATCCCCGCTATAGTCGAGAACGCTGTCGATGGCCCGCAGAGTGTAGGTCATGTCCTTTCTGGAGCTCTTTAAGAGCGCGCTGCTGGCTGCTATATAAAAGATGGCGCTGCTTAAGATCAGCGCCGCCAGGATTACCTGAATAAATTTTACAAATATGGCCTTTCGCATATCAGCCTTCCTCCGTCTTCACAAAGCGGTAGCCCACACCGCGCACCGTGCGGATGCAGAAGCCGCCCTCCTCGCCCAGCTTCTGGCGGAGCGTTCGGATATGCATATCCAGCGTCCTCGTCTCTCCGTCGTAATCGTAGCCCCAGATGTGATTTAAGAGTTCATCCCGGGTGACCACCTTGCTTTGATTCTCCATAAGGTACAAAAGCAGTTCGAATTCTTTTAAAGTCAGCTCTACCTTTTTCCCGCTGCTTAAAACCTCTCTGGTCTTTTTATTCAGACTGATGCAGTATTTCTCTAAAATCTCATCCTCTGTCTGGTTTCTCGCCCTGCGGCGGAGCAGACTCCGGATTCTGGCCGCCAGCTCCATGACGCCGAAGGGCTTCGTCATATAGTCATCAGCGCCGCCGTCCAGTCCCGCCACCTTGTCAAACTCCCTGTCCTTGGCGGTCAGAATGATAATGGGCATGTCTGCCAGGGCGTCATTTTTCCGGATTCTCTTAATCGCACTCAGGCCGTCCATCCCCGGAAGCATCAGATCGAACACCGCCAGATCCGGCATGTCTGTCTCAATGCTTTTGAGGGCGTCCTCCGCCATCTCAAAGGCGGAGACACTATACCCGAAGCCCTCCAGGGCGATTCTGATTAAATCCCTGATATTGTCGTCGTCTTCTACCACATAGATTCTTTCCATACGCGCCTCCTACATCTCATCTCTCACAAATCCCGCTATGTTATGGGCGTGATCCGAAATACGTTCCAGGTTGCTCAATGCCTCCAAAAATACGATGCCGTTTTCCGGCGTACACTTATGGCTGGACAGACGCTCAATATGGCGTTCTCTCAGTTCTTCCTCCAGCATGTCCACGCTCTCCTCACTCTGTACCACGGCCCGTACCTCAGACATTCCGGCGCCGCCTCTGGCGTTGATGGCGTGCTCCAGTGCGGAACGCACCGTCTTTATCATTTCCTTCATCTCGCCGGCCGCCTCCACGGAAAATACGATATTCTTGTCCGCCTTCTCCACCGCCAGCTCCGACAGGTTCTCACAGTGGTCGCTGACGCGTTCAAAGTTGCTGACCGTATAGAATAAATTCTTCACCAGCAGATGCTGTTCCTCATTCAGGGACTGATTGTTAATCTTGACCAGATAGGAGGTCAGAAGCTTCTCGTACTGGTTGATCTTTGCCTCCAGCTTCTCCACCTGCTCCGCTTCTGCCCTGCTGTTATCCAGTAAGGCCGCTGTCGCAATATCAAAATTCTCCAGCGCCGCTTTTCCCATGTTGATTACTTCCTGTGTCGCATTCTCAATGGCGAAGGACGGCGTCTCTAAAATTCTCTCGTCCAGGTGGCGCTCCATCTGGGAGCCCTCCGTCTCTTCCTTTCCCTTTTTGCTGCCTCTGATCATGAAGCTTGACGCCTTTACCAGAAGTCCCGCGAAGGGGAATAAGAGTATCGTATTGCTCACATTAAATACGGTATGGAAGATAGAGATTTCCACACTGCTGATCGTCGATGACGCAAACACCGGATTCAGTTTAAAGATGATATACATCACAATTCCGAAGATCACGGCTCCCACCGTATTAAACAGGAGGTGGATTCCGGCCGCCTGCTTCGCCGTCTTATTGGCTCCGACGCTGGAGATCAGCGCCGTCACACACGTGCCGATATTCTGTCCCAGCGTGATGAAGATGGCGGACTGCCAGTTCACGATTCCGTTTAACGCCAGTGTCTGCAGGATACCCACCGACGCGGAAGAGCTCTGGATAATTCCGGTCACCGCCGCACCAGCCAGGATACCGAGAAACGGATTTCGTCCCAGAACCGCAAATGCCTGCGCAAATATCGGAGCGTCGCGGTACGGAGTGATGGAGGCCGACATAAAGGTCAGACCGATAAACAGCACGCCGAAGCCCACCAGGATCTCTCCCGTCTGCTTCTTCCTGCTGTTCTTGCAAAACAGCGTCATGACCGCACCCACGCCCACCAGGGCCGGTGCAAAAAACTCCGGTTTCAGCATCTCGCCCACCGCCTCGGATACGATCCAGCTGGTCACCGTGGTTCCGATATTGGCGCCCATAATGATGCCGACCGCCTGGCCCAGGTTCATAATCCCGGCGTTTACGAAGCCGACGACCATGACCGTGGTGGCGGAACTGCTCTGGATAATGGCGGTAATACCCGCTCCGAGAATCACGCCCATCAGACGGTTCTTCGTTAATGCTCCCAACAGCTGCTGCATCCGGTGTCCCGCAGATTTCTGCAGTCCGTCCGCCATGGCATTCATGCCATAGAGAAACATTCCCAGACCCCCGATAAATTTAAACAGCATCTGTAAATCATTGATTGACATAGTCCCCTCCCGGTTTTCATGAAATAAATTGATTGATTATGTAAGCACTATATCAAATCTATGTAAAGTATGATGCACGGGAATGTAAAATCTATGTAAAATTTTGTCTTATTTTAAAATATCCTTGTATACACGAAGCACATTCTTATAGAACACGCCCTCGATCTCCTCCTCCGTAAAGCCGGCCCTTCTCATGGCCTGCTCCAGCACCGGCAAGTCTTCCGGGGATTTTATCTCCAGTTCCCCGCCGATTCCGTCGAAATCCGATCCCAGCCCGATACACTGAATTCCGCCGATCTTCTTCATATGCTTCATATGTAAAATCATGTCATCGACGCGGCTCACCGCGTGTTCACCTCTCTGCCAGTCATGCAGAAAGTCCGCGCAGTAATTGATGCCGGCCACTCCGCCGCGCTCCGAAAGCGTTTTAAGCATCTCATCGGTTAAGTTTCTTGGATTGGAGGCAACCGTTCTCGCGTTGGAGTGGCTCGCCACGAACGGTTTCTTCGTATACCGGAACACATCCATAATCCCCGCGTCAGACAGGTGGGACACATCCATAATCATCCCCAGCCGTTCCATCTCCCTGACAAATTCGATCCCCGTCTCCGTCAGTCCGTGCTCCGTATCCGGTTCAAAATACGCCTCGTCCCCTTCAATCCGGATTATATTCGGCCAGCCCAGCTCATTCCGAAAATTCCAGGTAAGCGTCATCATCCGCACTCCCAACCGGTAAAAGTTCCTCAAAAAAGCGATTTCTCCCTGGCAGACGCCGCCTTCCTCGATCGTCAGCAGCGCAGACATTTTCCCCAGTCTCCGGTTCTCCTCAATATCTTCATACGTTTTCACAATCCCAATCCGGTCACCATGCTCTTCCAGCTCCTGATAAAATAGGTCCACCAGCTTCATGCAGTGCTCAAACGGCTTCTCATACCTGTCCAGCGACGTAAACATCGCAAAATTCTGGAGACAGTAGTCCCCCTTCTCCATCCTCTCCAGATCCACATGGCAGTCATTCTTCCAAACCGAATGCTCCTTCCCTTCCTCCATGCGGTAAAATAGCTCCGAAATCGTATCACAGTGCATATCCACAACCTTCATATGATTTAAACTCCTCTATGTCTTCATTCTCAAAAAGGAGCAACTCCCAACGAGCTACTCCTTCTGTAACTATGCAAATAGTATCACTATTATTCCAATTTTGCAACCCTTCCTACTCACTTCGAAGCGCATCAATCGGATTCAAATTCGCCGCCCGGTTTGCCGGCATATATCCGAACAGCAGCCCGATTCCCACAGACACGCTGAAGGACACTGCCACGGCGCTGGGCGTCGGCGTCGCGTTCATTCCCATGGCTGTGCCGATGACCGTGGTCGCCACGGATCCGATCACAATTCCGATCACGCCGCCGATGGAGCTGGTCACGGCCGCCTCGATGACGAACTGCTGCATGATCGTCCGTTTCTTCGCCCCCAGCGCCTTGCGGATACCGATCTCCCTGGTCCGCTCGGTTACGGACACCAGCATGATATTCATAACTCCCACGCCCGCCACCAGCAGGGAAATTCCGGCGATGCCGCCGAGAAGCATGGACATCATGGCAATCATGGAATTCAGGGAATCCAGAAGCTCGCTCATCGCCGTGATCCGGTATAAATCCTCATCCTTAAAGATTTCCATGAGGAAATCATCGATCGCCGTCTTTGCCTCATCCGTATGATTCATATCGGCCGTGGCAAACGTGTAGCTGCTGATATTGGCGTTTCTCGTCATCTTCGCGGCACAGCTGTACGGCATCCAGACGAAATCATCGCTTCCGCCCGATTCCAGCTCATCGTCATCCTGTCTCGACACCACGCCAACGATCCGGAACGCATTGCCTCCGATCTTAATGGTCTGATCGAGGGCTTTATCCACGCCTCCGTACAGATCCCACGCCACATAATATCCCACCACACACACCTTCTGGCGCGATACAATATCGGAATACTGGATAAACCGGCCGGCCTCCAACTCCATATCCTTCATCTCCAGGTATTCCTCGCTGACTCCGGACACCGTTGTCGAGGTCGATGACTCCGTCCCGTTTTTTACAGTCGTGGATACGGTCACATTCGGTGTCATCTGGGCAAATAAATCCCTGTTGTCCTCGTAGAATTCATACATCTCATCCACAGAGACCGATCGGGTGGAAAGATTCGTCACATTGACTGAAATCTGGTTCGTCCCCATGCTTGCGAAGCTCTCCGTCATGTAAGACATCTGGCCGTTGACAAGGCTTACCAGGATGATAACGGAGGCCACGCCGATGATGATGCCCAGCATGGTTAAAAAGGACCGCATCTTATTACCCATAATACTTTTCATTGCCATTTTAAAGGATTGCAGAATATTCATTTACGTCTCCATCAAAGTTGATCTTTCCGTCATGCACTCTCACCACGCGCCGCGCCTCCATTGCGATGGAGCTGTCATGGGTAATCATGACGATGGTATTGCCTTCATCGTTTAACTGTTTTAAGAAATCCAGAACGCTGCGGCTCGTCTTCGAATCAAGGGCGCCTGTCGGCTCATCGGCCAGGATCAGGGACGGGTCTCCCGCCAGAGCCCTGGCGATGGACACTCTCTGCTGCTGCCCGCCGGAAAGCTGGTTCGGAAGGTTCCTCCATTTTTCCGCCAGGCCCACACGCTCCAGCGAAGCCATGGCCCGCATGCGGCGGACCGTATTGCCGGCCCCCGCGTAGAGAAGCGGCAGCTCCACATTTTCCAGGAGATTCAGCTTGGGAAGCAGATTGTACTGCTGGAATATGAAGCCGATCATCCGGTTTCTGATGTCCGCCAGCTGATTGTCCGTCATACTTCCCACGTCTTTTCCGCCCAGTAAGTATTCGCCGGAGCTGGGCACATCCAAAGCCCCGATGATATTCATCAGCGTCGATTTCCCGCTTCCCGATTTTCCTACAATAGCCACAAATTCACCGCGGTTGATCGTCAGGGAAATGCCGTCGTTGGCCCTCACCTCTTCGTCTCCCATCTCATAGATCTTATAGATATTTTTCAGTTCAATTAATGTTTCTTCCAAATCTCTACCTCCAGCCATTACTTGGGACCGCCGCCGTTACTTCCGCCGCTTCTTCCGCCATTTCCGCCTGGGCCGCCTCCGGGCGCGCCTCCGCCGCCCATTTCTCCGGGACCTACCTGTATGCCACCCATCATATTAAACGACGAACTCACCGTGGACTCAGCCACATAGACCACATCCCCCTCAGACAGTCCTTCCGTGATTTCCACGTAATCGTCGCTGATCAGCCCGGTCTTTACATCGACAGCCCGGAAGCCCGCCGGAACCATTCCCTGCGCCTCCGTTACCGTATCGTCCTTTACATAGACCTTGTTGCCGCGCATCAGTGCGTCGGCCGGCACGGCAAGCACATCCGACGCCTGGTCGAGGATGATGACGCCGTCCACATTCATGCCCGGAAGCAGTTCATCCATACCGTCGTTTAAGGTTACGGTGACAGGATAGTTGGTCACGCCGTTGGAGTAGGAGCTTTGCAGGCTCACATTGGTCACCGTACCGGAGAACGTCTTTCCGCTCACCGCGTCTGCGGTAATCACTACGCTCTGTCCCACGGCCACTTCCTTTACATCCAGTTCATCGACCGACATCTCAAAGGTATAGCCGGACATATCGTATATCACGGCAAGCGTCGTGCTTCCGCTGGTGCTCTTCGCCACCTTGTCGCCCGCCTTTACATTTTTTGTGATCACCTGACCGGAGATCGGCGCTGTGATCGTGTAATTATCGTAATTATCCTGCGTGCTCTCCACCTTGTTCCTGGCGGATTCCAGCGTTTCCTCCGCTTTTTCCACGGAGTCCTTATATGCTCGGAGAAGCTTCTCCGCCGATTTCGATTCCATGGTGAAAACAGGGGTTCCCTTGCCCACGTAATCGCCCTCGCTAATCAGCAGCTTTCCCACCTCCACACTGGAGGAAATATCAGCATTCATCACAGTCTCCAGCGTCGGCTCAAGGAGCCTCCGCGCTGCAGATAAAGTCCCCACCGTCGCCGTCGCAGCCATATCGGTGGTTAAACCACCTGATTCGCCACTCGATGGTGACGTACCGACATCCGGCCGCCTGTCAGCGTCACATCCATGTTGCTCACCGCGGTAACCGTTCCCGCCAGCTGCTCTCCCGTATCCGTCAGCGTAAGCGCTGCGCCGCTGCCCGCTCCGATGAAAGCCGCTTCCCCGGACAAAAACGGCAGTTTGATCTTCATGACCTTGTCATCGTAAATGTCGGCGATTTTCGTATTGGAGCTCACTTTATCGCCTTCTTTGATGTACAGAGTCCTGATGTAGCCCGCCTCTGTTGATTTGTAGGTATTGCCGCTGTAATCGCTGAGCGCCGTGTTATAGTCATCCAGGGCGACCTCGTAATTTTCCTGCGCCCTCGTCAGAGAATTGTTGACGCTGGTCAGCTCCGATTCCATGGAGGAGGTATCGATCTGGTACAGGATTTGCCCCGCCTCCACCTGATCTCCCTCTTCAAAATCGGCGGCAATCACCTCTCCCTCCACGAGAGAGGTGATATCGTATGTATTCTTCGGAGAGATCGTACCCGATGACGACAGCTCCGAGGTGATATCCCGCGTCTCCACTGTCGCGGTCCTGACCTCTTTCACGTTCGCGCTGGCCGCTTTCTCCGCCTTCATCCGAACCGCCGCGTAAACTCCCAAGATGACGACCAGCAGGAGAATCAGAATCAGAAGAAGCTTTTTCCCCTTCCTGCCGCCCTTTTTTCCATTCTTTGTCTTATTTCCAAAACTTATTTTCTTCATCTCAGGCTCTCCTGTCAGTCTTCAATATAATCAAGCACGGTACGCGTCTCATCACCGTTGCTGTCCGTTGTCACGGAATAGACCAGAGTGACCGTATCTCCCACCCGCATATCGCCATATGTGGAAAATGCAAACTTCATCTCGGTGCTGTCCAGTTCATACGTATTGCCGTCATCCAGTATGATGGCGTCCGGCGTCATCAGATCGGCCGAATTGTATATGACATTTGTGATCTCACCGAATACCGCGGAACGCCCGTTCTCATTTTCGCTTCCAACTGTATACAACCATACTGTTTTGGATACCGGATGGTAGTAAACCAGCACACCGTTATCATTCTCCAGCGCCGCAGAGATGGCTTCGCTGCTGTTGGAGATCGGCGACCCATCGAGGTATACGCTGGCAGCGCTCAGCTTAAACGGCAGATAATCGGAAAGGCGGCTCTTGCTCCTTACGATCTTCGGTCCCTTCAGGCTGTTGTCCACCATGGTAAGCGGATTGATCTCCCCGTCGGAGGTCAGCTCGCATCCCAGGCTCTTTCCGAACATGGTTCCCGCCTTCGTATCGGTCTTTAAAAGATTGTAGAATAAATTAATGCAGTCCTCCTTTATGAGGACCTCCTCCGGACTCTTATTCATATTTTCATCGAGCTCCAGGAAATGGTATTTGGACTGCCTGGCCCCGGTCTGGTCTCCGGTAAAATCCGTATTTTCATATCCCAGCAGCGCCAGCATTCCCCTTACGGCCTCCTGAAGCGTCACATACTCATCCGGTTTAAAATTCCCTCCTAAGTATCCCGTCATCCACCCCTGTTCTGCCGCAATCCTGATGGACGCCGCATACGTATGGTCACGCGGTACATCGGCAAATACAGAGGTATTGCTCACACTGCTGACCGTACTCCTGTAGGAAGACGCATTCACCAGCATGCTGGCAAACTCCCCTCTCGTAATGGCAGAATCCATGTTGGTCACACTCATGATCCCCGATATTCCGATCACCTTTTTTCTCAAGTCAATATTTGTCTGCGCCTCCGCCGTTATGGGCATCACAGCCGTGGCCGCTACAACCACCGCCATGGAAGCGGCTACTCTTCTTCCATTCATCCGATTTGCTCCTCTCTGCGCTCTGTCTGATGTTCTGCTTTAGTCTGTCGTTTATTCTATCACGGGTTCCTGAAATTAACCTGAAAGCCGGTTTCAGGCTATTTTCAGCTTCTCCTTCTATAATAGTATCTATAAAATGCGGATACAGGAAAAGGAATGGGATTGCCAAACGAGGAAACCCCTTTTATAATATTGATAAGGATATGGACCGGCCGTTCGGCCATACCGGAAAAGGAAGGAAATGATTCATGAATATACTGATCGTAGAAGATGAAGTGAGACTGGCCGACGCGCTGGGGCAGATTATGGAGGAACAGCACTATCACACAGACATCGTTTATACCGGTACCGACGGCCTCTACTGCGGCCTGTCGGGCGAATATGATGTCATCGTCCTGGATGTAATGCTTCCCGGGGAAAATGGATTTGATGTGGTAAAGAAGCTTCGAAAGGCCCATGTCCAGACGCCGGTGCTGATGCTGACCGCCAGAGACGACATAAGCGACAAGGTGACCGGTTTGGACCGCGGCGCCGACGACTACATGACGAAGCCGTTTATCCCGGAAGAGCTGCTGGCACGGATACGCGCCCTCTCCCGCAGACAGGGCGAGGTTGTCGTGGAAGAACTTCATTTTGGAGATCTGACCCTGAATCTTTCAACCAACGATCTGGTGCGCGGCAGAAAGTCCATCCATCTGGGATATAAGGAATTTGAGGTACTGAAACTGCTCATGAACAATGCGGGCAAAATCATTTCCAAGGATATGCTGATTTCAAGGGTATGGGGAAATGATTCCGACGCTGAGGACAACAACGTGGAAGCCTACATTTCCTTTCTCCGGAAAAAGCTTTCCTTCTTAAGCTCCAAGGTGGAAATCGTAACTGTCCGGAAAGTGGGGTACCGTCTGGAGGAACCGTCATGCTGAAAAAGCTTCGCGGAAAATTCATTATCATCAATATGTCCCTGGTCATCACGATTCTCATCATCGTGCTGGGGAATTTTTATCATGCCAATCTCTGGCGGCTGGAACGCCAGACCGACCTGGCCCTGATGCAGGCCCAGGATTTGGCCCGCTTCAAAGGAAAACTGAATAAAGTAGAACCTGGACGCCGGACCGACGATACGCCGCCTCCCTTCATCCCCACCGCAGTCATCACCCTTTCAAAGGATGGGCAGACGGTGACGGACGTAACCACAAACAATCTCTCCGTATCCGATGACATGGCGGCTACTCTGGCAGACCTTGTCATGGAAAACGGCGATCCGCGAGGCGTCTTAAGAGACTACTCCCTTCGCTATATCCGCTCTGAGACGCCGGACAGCATCACCATCGCGTTCGCCGATCAGAGCTTTGAGCTGAACAACCTCCGGGCGCTGCGCCTTAACTGTCTTCTGCTGTTTTTCATCGCCGCCATTCTTTTTCTGCTGCTCAGCATCTTCCTGTCCCGCTGGGCCTTAAGGCCGGTGGAGCAGGCATGGAAACAGCAGAACCAGTTTATCGCCGACGCGTCCCACGAACTGAAAACGCCGCTCACGGTCATCCTGGCCAATTTACAGATTCTGCTCTCCCATCAGGACTCATCCATTAAGAGCCAGATCAAATGGGTTGACAACACGAAGGAGGAGGCAGCCCGCATGAAGCAGCTGGTGGAGGAGCTCCTCTTTCTGGCGCGCTCCGATGCGGGCACGGTGGAAGTCACACACACGGCGAATACCGAGTTCGATTACAGCGACAGCGTGCTGAACTGTGTTCTGCTCTTTGAATCGGTGGCTTTCGAGAACAAGGTCACCTTAAACAACGACATCGTTCCCGGCATCCACATCTGCGGCAGCGAGCCCCAGATCAAACAGATGGTCACAATCCTTCTGGACAATGCCTGCAAATACGCCGGTATCCACGGAACGGTATCCGTCTCCTTAAAGTCCTCCCCCCATCACGCGGTGCTGACCGTCAATAATACGGGAGAGCTTATCCCTCCGTCCGATCAGAAGCATATCTTCGAACGGTTTTACCGCACGGACAAATCGCGGGTGAGAAAAGAAGGCGGATATGGCCTGGGGCTTTCCATAGCCAGGACGATCGTAGAACAGCATAAGGGGAAAATTACCGTATCCAGCAGCCTGGAGGAAGGGACGACGTTTACGGTTATGTTTCCGGTTCCTTAATGGAGGGACGAATAAGCCCGGGACAGCTCTTGATATCAAGAGCTGCCCCGGGCCGCTTGTTGTTGTAACTTATTTTTTCATCTCCATCGCGTGAACCATATTCACGACAAATTCATGGCTCGGCACTGAAACGCCACACCGCCCTGCCGCAGTCACCACGGAACCGCTGATGGTATTTACCTCGGTTCTTCTGCCATCGCGCAGGTCCGCACGGATCGAAGTGCATCCTGCCGGATTCCCGATGGAGGTCTGACGTACCCGCTCCGTTACAGCTTCCTCATCGAAGGAAAGGCCAAGCGCACCGGCAACCGCAATCGCCTCATGAATCAGCGCCTTCGTCAAATTCCATGCGTATTCATTCTCCGCAATAAATCCCATATCCACCTGAAGAATGCCGGTTACTGCGCTCAGGGAAACGTTGGTAAACAGCTTGTCCCAGATGAGATACTGAATATTCTCATGGATTTTCACCTGAAATCCGCAGCTGTCAAACGCCTCTTTCAGCTGCGGCAGGAATTCTTCCCGATCCTCCGTCAGCATCCCTACATTCGTATTACCAACTCCGCCTCTTCTCACATGCCCTGGCGCCAGTACCGCGCCGTTGTCCTCTGTCGTGCCGATGATTATACGGTCTTCGGGGACAAATTCCTTTAAAATGTCCTCGTGGCCTGCGCCGTTCTGCAGCGTCAGAAGGCGTGTTTTCTCCCCAATCACACCCTGATTCCCCGCCAGCGCGGCCCTGGAATAGATAGACTTCACAAACAGAATGACCAGGTCCATCTCCCCCAGCCCTTCCGTGCCGGTTACCGCCGTCGGATGGTACGTATTCGTCACGCCATCCTCGTCGATCTTCAGTCCTTCCCGGTTGATCTGCGTTACAATATCCGGATTCGTGTCTACCAGATATACCTGATGCTTCCTTGATAAATGGCCGCCGTAGACGGAGCCCATGGCTCCTGCGCCAATGACTGTTATTTTCATTTGGACCTCCTGCCTTTCTGACTTTTTAGTTTGAAAAGTCTGCCAGCCCCTCGATAGCATATGCACGGATCGGACAGGAGTCCAGGCCGAGGATTGGAAGGGGGGCGTAGCTCATGAAGAACACATCCTGCTCCAGCTTCTCAAGGTTTTTCAGGACCTCAAGGAAAACGATATTCTCAGCCATTAGTATATCATGAAATGGCTTGACATCCTCATTGCAGTTTTCAATCGAGACGCCGTCTCCAAAGCCTACACACTTCACCTTATGATCCCGGAACCACTCAGCGCTTTCTTTTCCTACCAGAAGCCGCTTGTCCGCCTCCGTGTTGGTCGCCGGGGTAAACGGAGGAATCTTGTAAGAGGAATCAATGATCACAATATCCCCTTCCTTAAGCTTTCCTTCCGTAGCCTTGTCAAGATCCGCAGCCGTAATGTGGGTTCCCGGCGCAACCTCCTCCTTGAAATCCACATACAAAGCCCTGCCCATAAATGTGGTCAGAGGCAGCTCCGCCACGCTCGGCCAGTTGTCATCATGATGGTAAGGGCACTCACAGTGTGTCCCCAGATGGCTGGTAAGATCCATAATCGTATGGAAATCCGGAATCGGTCCCCCGGTATTGAACCGATACATGTGGCATCTCCGGCTCTCCGTCTTCGGATCCAGCTCCTTCGTTAAATCCACCACTCTCAAATTCCCCATCTTATAAACGCACATCTTGTCTTCCTCCTCTATTTTAATATAATAAATAACTCCCGTTGCTTCTTACAACCAGTATACCGCTATACCGGTATACTGTCAACACTGACAAAACAAAATCTTACAATTTCATCGATTATTTTTATCTGCAAAACGCCCTTTAAAAGAGTGATTGACCAAAAACAACTTCTATATTAGAATAATGGTATGTCAAACAAACAGGAGATGCATCACATTGAAAGAAAAAAGCTTTTTACAATCCAAGGCATACGATTACATAAAAGAACAGATTTTGGAAGGAAAGCTGGTGCCGGACACACTCTACTCTGAGGCGCGCCTGTCCAAAGAGCTGGACATTTCCAGAACACCCATCAGGGAAGCGTTACAGTGTTTAAGCCAGGATGGATATATTTCTATCGTCCCCAGTAAGGGGTTTATGCTCCGCCACCTGACGGATAAGGACATGCAGGAAACCATCGAAGTCCGCTGTGCCATTGAAGGCTTCTGCACCCATATCATAGCCGGACAGATCTCCACCGAAAAGGGGAAACGACTGCTGGACGAGCTGGGACAGATACTTGAGCAGATGCAGAAGGCAAAAGATTTTGATGATAACCTGCAGACCTTTATTGACAGTGACCACGCCTTTCATCTGGCCATCGTCGGTTATGCCGAGAATGATGAGTTTAATCAGCTGTTCCAGCGCCTGCTGTATTTGATCCACTTAACATCTGCCACCGCGCTCTCGGTTACAGGCCGTGTCGATGGAACGCTGGAGGAACACGAGCTCTACTACCGCGCCCTCAGAGAGGGTAATGGAAACGATGCCTATCAGATCATGATCCGCCATCTGACCATGCCACTGAAGCTTCACGATCATCCAGACGGTCAATAACCGCTCATATCCTGTGAAAATATTCTGTGAAAGTAAGAATTGATATAAAATAAGAAGCTGACGCCCTCCGGTATTACCGGATCTAAGGCATCAGCTTCTTATTTTCATAGAATGAACTTCCTCTGATTCGCTTTACTATTTAGTGACAGTAATTCCCTCTGATTCTATCTTCAGCCGGATCTTCAGCATCCGTTCATCCGTCTGTGCGATGACCTCCGCACACTCCCGCAGTTCTGCGCTGATTTCCTCCGAGCTGTCACCAACCTCTTTCTTATATTTCAGTTGATGATCCAGGCTGGCCCAGAAATCCATGGCGATGGTTCTGATCTGAACCTCCACCCGCATCCACTTCTTCCGGTCGGAAAAGAAGACGGGAATCTCCACGATCATGTGATAGCTCCGGTATCCATTCTCCTTCGGATGGCGGATATAGTCCTTGATGGCGATGATATGCACGTCATCCTGACGGGTCAGCATGTCGGCTACGGCGTAGATATCATCTAAAAAAGAACAGATGACACGGATTCCCGCTACATCGTCGAGATTCTCCATCATGGATTCCATCGTTACGGGAAGTCCTCTCCGCTGCAGTTTCTCCACAATGCTCAAGGGCTTCTTCACTCTGGATTTCACCATCTCGATGGGATTCCTGGAATTGCGTACGGACAGTTCGTCGTTTAATACCTCCAGCTTCGTCTTAATCTCCCTGATCGCACAGGTATACATCATCATCGCTTCCTGGAACTGGTACGCCTGCTTTATAAGCGGGTCCGGAACCTGTACCAGATTCGGCACATTAACGATGGACTGGTGCAGTTCGCTGTTGGGGTTCATATTGATATTCATATTTCTACCTCGCTGTCCTATCCTTAAGCTGTCACGAAACGCATATTATATGGACTCCACGGCTTTAACCGCCTCGTCCAGCCACGGTGCTTCCAAATACTCCACGGCGCCTTCATCAACAGCTTTGGCAATCTTGGGTTCAATCGGGATCTTGGCGAGAACAGGGATTTCATTCTCCTTAGCCACTTCGTCGATCCGGCTCTCTCCAAATACGGAAATCTTCTTTCCGCAGTCCGGACATGATAAGTAGCTCATATTCTCCACCAGACCAAGAATCGGAATGTTCATCTTTTTCGCCATGTTTACAGCCTTTGTCACGATCATGGACACGAGCTCCTGAGGCGATGTGACAATGATGATGCCGTCTACCGGCAGAGACTGGAATACCGTAAGCGGAACATCGCCGGTTCCCGGAGGCATATCCACGAACATATAGTCGATATCTTCCCACAGGGCCTCCTGCCAGAACTGCTTAACCGCTCCGGCGATCACAGGTCCTCTCCAGATTACGGGATCGGTCTCATGATCGAGAATTAAGTTGGCCGACATCACTTCGATGCCCATGGAAGTGGTCGCCGGGATCATGAGTCCCGTCGGTGTCATGCCGACGCCGTCATCTCCCAGGCCAAATGCCTTCGGAATCGAAGGTCCGGTAATATCCGCGTCAAGAATTGCCGTCTTATAATTTTTTGCGTTCATGCGGACCGCCATCATAGTGGTGACCAGCGATTTACCAACGCCGCCCTTTCCGCTTACCACACCGATTACCTTCTTAACCGTACTTGCAGGGTTTAACGGCTCCAGAAAGCTGGTCTGCTCCGTCTGTCTGCTGCTGCAGCTCTCCCCACAGGTATTACAATTATGAGTACAGTTTGTTTCACTCATGTTTCATTCCTCCTGATGATTATTCTCTAATATATAGAAGACAGCCTTTAAAAGGCCATCCGTTTCTATCGAATCCGTAATATAATCCGCCACGGCTTTCACCGCAGCCTTTCCATTGCCCATGGCGATGCCGAGACCGGCCATCTCCACCATGGAAACATCGTTTGCTCCGTCGCCGACCGCCGCAGTCTCCTCCAGCGACAGGCCGAAATGAGCCGCCATCTTCTCGATTCCGATGCATTTGCTTCCGCCCCGCGGAATTACATCCACGGCGTATTCATCGTGCCACCGGATGATCTCACATCCGGGAACCGCGCGCCGGATCTCTTCCTCCCGCGCCCTGCCGATATAGGGCACGATCTGGTAGATCGGATGCTCTGACGCACGCCTCACATCCATAACGGGCGGAATTCTTGTCCCGATTCCCGCCTGAGCCTTCTCCACGACGTCGTCCACCATGTTGATATACATGCGGTCATCCTCCATGAAAAGGCAGGGAAACGGATCTTTCCCGATAAGCGTCAACATGGCGGCGACTTCCGCGCCGTCAATGGGATCGTCGTATACAACGTTGTCGCCGCAGTAACAGTACTGCCCGTTTAGCGTGACGTATCCGTCAAATTCCATGTCCTCCAGGAGGTTCTCCTCCTCGATCTCAAGCTTATGGCGCCCGGTAGCGATGAACAGCAGGATTCCTGCCTCCCTCGCCTTCCGCAGCGCCTCTTTTGTGCTTTCCGGAATCCTCTTCGTCTCGAAATCACGCAGAGTCCCGTCTATATCAAAAAATATGGCTTTGATCTGCCTTTTGCTCATTCTCATCTCTTCCTTTACAAGTTGCCATCGTCTGCGATTCGTAGTATAATGCAGACACTTAAGATTATAGTATGAAAGAAGGGTTCTGTCTATGGATTTTACACAGGCAAAAAAAATATTTGCTGGATATTTAAAGCAGTATGACACGAAAAACGAGAAAATCCGGCTGAAAATCGTACATACCTACGGCGTAACAGACGCCGCCCGGCTGATCTCCAAAGGCCTTGGCCTCTCCGACGAGGACACCGCCCTGGCCCTGCACATTGCGCTTCTCCACGACATCGGCCGCTTTGAACAGCTGAAGAAATACGACAGCTTTGACGATTCCATCGTTCCTCACGCGGAGTTAAGCCTCTCGATTCTGTTCGAGGATCATCTGATCCGCAGCTTCATTCCGGAACGCAGCTACGATTCCATCATCTATACAGCCATAAAGAATCATGGACTCTACCTGATGGATGACTCCCTCACCGGAAAGGAACGCCTGCATTCCATGCTCATCCGGGATGCCGATAAACTCGATAATTTCCGGGTAAAGGAGCAGGACTCCATCCACGCGATGCTGGATGTCGAGGCCGAAGAGCTGGGCGCGGAGGCCATCTCCGACCATATCCTCACGTCCTTCTTAAACCGCTGTCCCATTAAAAACGCCGACCGTGTGACGCACATGGATATGTGGATCTCCTACCTCGGCTATATCTATGACTTAAACTTTCCGGAAAGCCGCCGTATTGTGGCCGGGCGCGGCACCATCGATACGCTCATCGACCGGGTCCCATACAGCAACGAGGCCACCCGGCGGAAGATGGAGCTCATCCGTCAGGCGGCCTGGAACTTTTTATCAGAATCCGCTGCCGGGAGCAGCCGTTGAAATTACGCGAAATTCGTACGGACCGCCTTTAAAATCCCAAGCAGGTTTAATGCCTTCAAAACACTGTAAAAGATCATGGAATCAATGGGCCACATAATCAGGTTCTTGATCACTCTGGCCGGCAGTATCACCATAAAGCCCTTGCCGTACAGGACGGACAGACACAGGGTGTTTAAGATCACGTTGCAGATCAGCATCACTACAAACTTGGCTAACAGCACCCTCCAGAAGGTGATGGGCTTCTTATAGTAGAAGCAGCCATAGAGCACGCCCGCCAGTATGACGACAGCCGTAAGCCCCGGGAAAAATGGTCCGGCAGGCTTGAGCAGATACTTCAGCACATCCAGACCTCCGGCGAAGATTCCGCCTACCACGGGTCCGAATAAATAGGCGCATACGCCGTTTGGAATGCCGGAAAAGCCGATTCGGATGGTACTGCCTACATTGATGGAAAACATGCCCAGAATGATGGCGATGGCCGCGAGCATAGCCGCGGTGGTGATGGTCCTTACAGATTTCAGTTCTTTGTAAGAATCGGTGAACAAAGTGACGAATTTTTTCATAAAAAAATACCTCCTTTGCAGACCTCTTACTACAACCGAAGATAATAAACGTATCATCTTCTGATGCAGCGGGATGCGATTCGTGTACCGCAAGAGAAATCTTTTCGTCCGGCTGACAACTCCCTGTTCAACCAGCACTTAACGCACACAAACCTACTCTGCTAATATTGATTTGTAATTTGTAACGAACTCAGTATATCACAGAATACGGAAAATGCAAATATTTTTTCATTTGGCGTCTGCATTCTTTTCTTTCTTTTGTCTTACCATCCATTCCACGCCCTTATGGACTGCCAGCGCGATCACGACTCCCAGCACAAGTCCGGTCAGAACGTCCGACGGAAAATGAACGAAGAGATACAGCCTGGAAAATGCAATGAGTGCCGCGAGAACAAGCGCCGCCGCTCCCCAGCGCCGGTTATAGAGTAAGATGCTCACAGCCGCCTCAAAGGAGGCCATGGTATGGCCGGAAGGGAAGGAAAAGTCCCCCGGATTTTCGATCAACAGCTGTACGGCCGGATCGATCCAGCACGGCCGTTCTCTCGCCACCAAATTTTTTAAGAGAATATTGCCGATCAGTAAACCGCCTGCCAGGGATAAAAGAACGCAGAATCCCATCCTCCTCGTCTTTTTAAAACAGAACAGCACCAGTCCCGTAAGAATCCAGAAAATTCCGCTGTCCCCCAGATGGGTAATATTTTTCATCACCACATCCAGCCATGGCGTATGGATGGACTGCAGAAAATAAAGAATTCCAAACTCCGCTTCTATCATGATTTATAAGCTCCTTTCGGTATGAATCTGTTTTTTTTCGGTGTAATGGGTATTATAACAGTTGAAAAAATATTTGACAAGCGGCTTATTTGAGTTTAGGATAAACCGTAGTTAAATGAATGATACATAAAGGGAGGCAAAAGACATGAAATTCATCAAACAATTCAGTATCATCCTGATAATTTCCCTGATTGGGGAAGCGCTTCACTACTTTATTCCTCTGCCAGTTCCAGCCAGCATCTACGGGCTGCTTATTATGCTCGCGGGGCTTCAGACGAAGCTCATACCTCTGGACAGCGTCCAGGAAGCCAGTTACTTCTTAATCGACATTATGCCGCTGATGTTCATACCTGCCGCGGTGGGACTTCTCGATTCCTGGGGACTGCTCCGGCCGATCCTCATCCCTTTTCTGGTCATCACCATGGTCTCCACAGTGGTAGTTATGGTCGTCTCTGGGAAAATTACGCAGTTTTTTATAAGATCTGACAAAAAGAAGAAGGTACCGGAACATGAATGAGATGATAAAAGAGTTTTTGTTTTTTGGAGCAGCTGTAAGCATCATGGGATATGAACTGGGCCTTTTTCTCAAGGCGAAGTTCAGACTTCCGATTTTTAATCCACTGTTGATATCCATTATCGCAGTCATGATATTTTTATCCGTTTTCCACATAGACTATGAAAGCTATAATGTAAGCGCCAGATACTTAAGCTATCTGCTGACTCCGGCCACCGTCTGTCTGGCCGTCCCGCTCTATCAGCAGCTAAGCCTGCTGAAAAAGCACGCCAGGGCCATTCTGGCGGGAACCGTGACCGGTGTTCTGACCACGATGGCGACGGTTCTGGTCCTTGCGCTCCTCTTCCAGCTGACTCACGAACAGTATGTCACCTTTCTTCCCAAGTCCATCACCACCGCCATCGGCATGGGCGTATCCGAGGAGATGGGCGGCATTGTCACGATCACCGTGGCCTGCATTATCATCACGGGAATCATCGGCAACATCATCGCGGAGACCGTCTGCCGTCTCTTCCACATCACAGAACCTGTCGCAAAGGGTATTGCCATCGGTTCTGCCTCCCACGCCATCGGCACCACAAAAGCCATGGAAATGGGCGAGATCGAAGGAGCCATGAGCAGCCTCGCCATCGCCGTGTCCGGGCTTTGCACGGTGTTGTTCGCATCGGTATTTGCGAATTTTATTTAACCACAATCTGAGCTTAAAAAAGAGTCAAAAATGGGTACGGTGGAAAGCTCCACTGTACCCATTTATCTGCATCACTGCTGTACCCAGACTCCATTATAATCCACATATCTTCCATCCGGAGTCCAGCGTCCCGCGTACATCACGCCGCTTCCGTCCATATAGTACCAGGCTCCGTTAATATACTGCCAGCCCGTCATCATGGCTCCGCTTCCATCCAGATAATACCAGTCGCCGTTGATTCTCTGCCATCCGACCTGCATCACGCCGCTGGAATTCATGTAGTACCAGCGTCCGTTTACATACTGCCAGTCCGTCGTTCTCACGCCGCTTCCGTCCAGGTAGTACCACGCCCCGTCGATCTGCTGCCATCCGGTGCGCATCTTGCCGTCAGGTCCCAGATAGTAGTTATTGCCGTCGATCCGCCTCCAGCCTGTCGTCATATATCCATCGCCGTCGAAATAATACCATGCATTGTCTATCAGCTTCCAGCAGCTTCTCGGATATCCGCCGCCTGAATATGCGTACCACCAGCCTCTGGCATTCTGCTGCCATGCTCCGTTTCCGCCGTAGTACCAGACCTCATCCTCGTCAATGTAGTAATCCTCCGAATAGTCGGACCACTCGCCTGCTCTGGAATTATAGCTTGCAATGGCGCGGACACGGAAGGTGTAGGAACCCTCACGGTCCATATTGTTTGCGAAATTATAGCTGCTGTCTGTTGTCTTGACGGTCACTACCGATTTCTCGTCGCGGTAAAGACGGACCTCGTATTCCTTCGAACCTTCCAATGGATCCCAGTAAGCCACGTTTCCGCCCCACTCCAGGTTCTGAACGCTGCTTAAGGTTCCGCCGATTCTCTTTAAATACACCTCCAGCTCCATCTGTGTCCCGTCGTCGTAGATTCTGGCCTTCTTATAGACGGCGCTGCATCCGTTTAACGTAAATCTGCTCTTCGATGTGGAACTGAAACGGTATCCGCTCTTCGCCGTCAGTTCTACATGAACCAGCGGCCGGTCGCCGACTACCCAGACGTCGCCTTCGTTTGAATACTCCGCGTATTCAACGGTAAATGGCTGTCCATCCGGCGCCTTCACGTGAATTCGGCCGATCTCATTGCCGGACTTCGGTTCCTCCCCCGAGTACGAGAAGTCCAGCTTCACCGAATCAATCTTCGTATCTGCGGCCCATGCCGGCATGGCCAGCGCCATGATCAGGACCAGTGTCATAATAAACCCTAACCGCTTTCCTTTCATAACAAATCCCTCCTCATAAAAATGCTCCAGTTATTTTCTATCTTCATTATAGTAAAACAACCAATATCTTTCAATTTCTTTATCATTACGATATATTACATTTTTATGACAGACTTTTCCAGTTATTTTTTTTAATATGTAACCATTTTGTCATTTTATGACTTTTCAGCGGTTTTTTTGTAACTTAAATCTGTTTTTTCAGCCTCTAGTCTCTGTCCCAGTCTTCATTAACCGGACAGCCCTTCCGGTAAGACAGCCGGTCTTCCTCCGTAATCTCCCGCACCACTCTGCACGGCGTCCCGAAGGCCACCGAATGGGAAGGAATGTCGTGGGTTACCACGCTGCCGGCTCCGATCACCACATCGTTTCCGATCGTCACACCGGGCAGAATAATCGTATTCGATCCGACCCATACATCGTCCCCGATGTGGATAGGCAGGGAAAACTGAGCGCCCTTGCGGCGGTACTCTCCCCAGACAGGATGTCCCGTGACCGTAAGCGTCACATTCGGTCCAAACATCACGTAGTTGCCGATAAATACTTCACAGTCATCGACGACACACATATTAAAATTGGAATAAAAGTGATGACCGATATGCGTATTGCATCCGTACGAAAAAAAGGCGGGGGATTCAATCCAGATTTCCTCTCCCGCTTCCGCCAGGAGTTCGTCTAAAATCCTCCGTTTTTCCTTTACATTCGACGGTCTTGTCTGATTATAATCATAGACCAGCTCCTTACAATGCACGCGCTGGTATTGGATTTTCTGCTCATATGCCTTGTTCTCTTCCAGCTCGTGGCCGAATTCGCAGTATAGGCGGCCACTCTTCATCTTGCCTTCCAATGACATGTTTTTGTACCTCCGGTTGTTTTTTTTCTTTTATTCTATCACAGTCGTGTATGGTTGTAAAACGCAAAACAATTTCGTTTCCAGTTTCCTTTCCCCGGGCTTTCTGCTATACTAATGAATAAAACGGACGGCAGACAGTCCGAAACAGGAAAGGAAATTGTGAAACGATATGATACTCAATGGTGCCCTGATCAATGGAGCCGCGGTGCTCGCCGGCGGACTCGCCGGAAGTGCGTTAAAGAAAGGAATCCCGGAGCGGCTCGACCGCACGCTGACCCAGGGCCTGGGCCTCTGCGTCGTATTCGTGGGAATAAGCGGCGCGTTAAAGGGGGAGCAGGTCATCATTGCCATTCTCTCCATGGTGATCGGAACGCTGTTTGGAGAACTCATCAACATCGACCGCCAGCTGACCCGGGCCGGATACTGTCTTCAGTCCAGACTCATCCGCGGTTCCTCGGACAGCACCTTTGCGGAGAGCTTCGTCAGCTGTACGATCTTCGTCTGTGTAGGAGCCATGGCGATCGTCGGCTCCCTCCAGAGCGGACTGTCCGGCAATCATGAGATTCTCTATGCCAAGTCCTTAATCGATTTCGTGTCCACCATGGTCATGGCCGCCGCCCTGGGGCCCGGAGCCGCCCTGGCCTCCGTCCCGGTACTTCTCTACGAGGCGGCGCTGACGCTGTCCACCGGCGCCGTATCCGCGTTCTTAACGCCCCCTGTCGTCAATGAAATGACGTGCGTTGGCTCCCTGATCATTATGGCCATCGGCTTCAATATGCTTAAAATAACCGATATCAAGGTTGCCAACTTCCTGCTGGCGCCGTTTCTTCCGGTTCTGCTCTGCCATTTCTTTTAATTCTACCCCATGACCAGCGTAAGCAGCCGGTCCAGGCCGCAGACCTTCTTCTCACGGAACAGGGTCTCCAGGCGTTCCAGATTTAGATCAGAGTGTTCCACCTCTCTTGAATAGCGGCGCGCGGCCTCAAAAAACACGTTCTTATCCAGTACGCCGCCCTGCTCTTTCCACAGGGCCTGCGCCGTCTCACGGATCAGGAGCGTACTCACCACGGCCAGCTTCATCTTCTCATAGGGGCGTTCATCGTATTCCGCACCGCAGAACCAGGTAAACACAAAGTAGACCATCAGCTGCTCAGACCACCGCTCCCATGTCTTACGCCGCTTCTCCGACACCTCTAGGAATTCATAAAATTCCTGTCTCTGCGCCTCATACGCACTTTCCCCTGCTCCGTACAGAACCTTCCTGATCCGCCCGATATAGTCCGGCCAGCCGGCATTTAACACCTCCAGCTCATCAAAGAAGCCGAACAGTTCTTTCATCCCGTCAAAACGGCTCTCTCCGTCAATCTGATACGTCAAAAGCCTGGAAGCCAGCTTCCCGACAGCCCCCTTCCTTCCGTAACGCTCCAGCAGGGAATCCGTCTCATACAGACGGTCATTCACGATTCTGCGCTGTAAGTCATGAGCCAGTCCCAGCACGATTCCCGTGCGCAGGTTCCAGTCCAGCTCCCGGTTCTGCAGCGTGGAAATGATGAAATCTCTGCAGTCCATGAGCTTCGTATAAAGAAAGAAATCAAAATAAGGGTAAGTCTCCTCCTTCTCCGTCTCTTTGCTCAGGAACCGCACCGGCTCCTCACAGTCCAGAATCAGCTTTGCAGCCTCCGGACACGACAGCGACAGAGATATCTCCCTCACCCCCTCAAACTCCTCGATATGCCTGGGATACGCCCGGCACGTCCGGCAGAGCATGGAAGGGCCCGCCTCCGAATAGATGTCGCAGAGATTATTTTCATCTAAAAATGCACAACGCCCGTCATACTGCCGGAACGCAGAATTCTCCCAGTCAATGGAATTCTTCAGCCGGCTGCCGAAGGGATCTCTTCTTTTCCTGTATTTTTTTAACGATGCGTCATCGATCATAATCTGCCAGCCGGCACAACACGTATCCGGACATTCGCCCGCCACGCACTGAAACCGGCTGTAATAATGTGGTACTGTTATCTTCATTTCTCTTATCTCCTGTCACCTGACCATTCGGAACCACCACCAGGTGCTCATAGTATAACTCATGAAAGGCTTTTTGTCACGGCCAGAATCATGAACAGGACGCCGCTGATCCAGGAGAGGTCGCATTTGCAGCGGGAAGCCAGCTTTTTTCCTAAAAAAAGGCCCGCATACATCATCACGATTCCCATGATGAGTGCCGTCCCCATCGTCAGTCCCACCGGTATTTCCAGAAATGCGGAGAGGGCCCCCGCAATCAGGCTGTCGATCGACATGGCGAAGGACAGAAACAGAACCTCCTTCCATGACAGCGACTGGGAATGGTCCCAGTCCGCCGCCATGGGATCTCCGTAGATATTGACAATGATACGAAGGCCGGAGAAAGAAAATGTAATTCCCTTATGCAGGCTTACATGCCTGTTAATGTATTTCTTAATGGTATAATCGAGAAGCTTTACCACGCCGAGAAGGAAAAGGCTGATAAAACACACCATCCGGGTCATGCTCTCCGGAACCAGACCGTCCAGTACACTTCCCGCCACCAGCGCAATCCCCAGACAACCGCTGCAGATTGCATTCATGACAACGATTTTTTCCCACGTAATATGCACTTTATTTGCGCCATAGGCCATGCTGGCCACAAAAGTGTCCATGCAGAGAGCCAGGACTAAAACCAGGATATGAAACATAGTCATCTGTCTTTGCTTTTTCTAGTAATATATTCCGCTTAACCGGTTTTGGAAACCCTTCCTGCGTTTCTCTCCTTCCAAAAGCCATAAATTACGTAAATAAGTGTATAACAGGCCATAAATCCGGACACCAACGGGGCGATGGTTCCGATGCGGAACAGATTATCCGGCCAGCGGCTGTAGACCAGCCAGATCAGGGGCATACGCAGAGCCAGGGCTCCGAAGCAGCAGCTGATCATGGTGAAAATGGTCTTCGACCTGCCATTTAAATAGCCATTTAAACAGAACACGAAGCTGACTGCCAGATAGTCATAGCTGCACGATGTAAAAAACGGAATTCCCGCCGCTATGATATCCTGATTATCTGAGAAAATCCCGATCATGGTCTGAGGGGACACTTGGGCCCACAGCCAGAACACTGCGGAAGCCGCCACGGCAAAGGCAAGCCCTGCCGTAAGGGAACGCTTTGCCCGCTCCGGCTTACCCGCCCCGTAATTTTGAGCGGTGATGGCCGCCAGCGCGTTGGCGATGGAGGTGGCCGGCAGCATGGCAAACACATCATACTTGCTTGCCACGCCCACGGCCGCCGCCGCATAGACGCCCAGCCGGTTCGTCACGCTGGTCAGATAGAGGAAGGAAAGCCGCACCATGCATTCCTGCAGGGAGATGGGAATCCCCACCTTTGCCAGCTCCAGCGCCTTATCCCGGTCAATTTTCAGATTGGCAAACCGAAAGGTGAAGATAAACTGATTCCGGTTTAAGTACCAGATCGCACAGATCATGCTGACCGCCTGGGAACCGATGGTGGCAATGGCGACTCCCGCCACCCCCATGCCGAGGATGCCCGTGAGCACCACGTCGCCCACGATGTTTAACACGCAGGCCAGGGCGATAAACATCATGGGCCGTTTGGAGTCCCCGTATCCCCGCAGGATCGCGCTGATGGCGTTATAGCCGCAGATAAAGAGGATTCCGCAGCTGCATATGATCACATACAGCTTTGCCAGTTCAAACGACTCCTCAGGCGTTTTTAACAGCCTTAAGACAGCCGGAGTAAAGAAGAGCATCAGGACCGTCAGTACGACCGCCGCCGCCCCGAATATGGACAGCGTCGTCCCGATGGTCTTCCTCACCTCCTCCTTCGCATTCATCCCCGTATACTTTCCCACCATGATGGTTCCGCCGAGCGTAAGTCCCGTAATCATGCTGGTGATGATCTGTGTCACCTGCGTTCCCGTGGAAACCGCGGCGACGCTCTCCGGCGTACAGTATTTGCCGATCACAAGCAGATCCACGGCCCCATACAGCGCCTGAATCACATTTGCAATCACAAACGGAATCGAAAATTCCAGCAGAACCCGGAACACATTTCCCTCCGTCAGATTATTTTCCTGTTTCATCGTCCAGTTCCTCCCAGTCTGTGCAACATTAACAAAGCTCTTTTCTATTACATAAAATAGACCTTCCAGTTGCTGGAAGGTCAAGTGATTTCTGAAAATTATTTAATTTTTCCAATTCTGGGATAGTAACGAAAGAGAACCTTTGCCAGTATCTTTTTCTCGGGCACATAGGGATCCGGCCAGTATCTCGCGTCTGCGGAGTAATTCCGGTTGTCTCCCAGCATCAGGTAACAGCCCTCCGGCACTTCAAAATGGTAATCGTCGGAGTCCATCGCCTCCCGCAAATACGGCTCGTCCTGCAGGGCTCCGTCAATGTACAGCTGATTGTCCCTGATCTCCACCGTCTCTCCGGGCAGACCGATAACCCGCTTCACCAGTCGTGTTTCCTCGTTGCCGGGTCCTGTCTCATGATCGAAAATAACGATATCTCCCCGCTCAGGATCTCCGCCGAGCTTATAGGCCAGCCTGGAACCGATAATCCGGTCTCCTGTCATGATCGTCGTTTCCATGGAACCGGAGGGCACCGTGCTGTTCGCTATAATGAAGGTGTTGAGGAAGAACGCGATCGCCGCAGCTGCAATGATGATCTTCACCCATTCAAATATTTCTTTTTTCAGATCAAACGGCTCTTCCTGTTCCTGTAACTTTTCTTTTTTCTCTCTCATGTCTGCACATTTTCCTTTGCTGTTCTGTTTTCTTTCCCTATTCTACCACAAAATTTACCTTTCGTTCAGCCTTTTCACATAAAATTAACATTTATTTTTGGCAAACCTCCTGACAATCCCCTTTTTGGTAGAATAAAGAGTCCGGCGAGCCGGACTCCCGCGCCGAAGCGCGGTCGCCTCAGCGGCCCAGGATGAACTTTCCTATTACATAGTAAAACAGCCGGAACGGTCGCCCGCCCGGCTGTCTCTCTATCGTGATTACTTACACAGTTTCTTGAATTCGTCAGCTACGAACTGTACCTGAGGACCAACAATAACCTGTACGCTGGTCTTTCCTGGTCTGATTACACCTGCAACGCCTGCAGATTTAATCTTCTTCTCGCTAACCTTTGTGTAGTCCTTGATTTCCAGTCTTAATCTGGTAATGCAGTTATCTACACTTGTTACGTTCTCTTTGCCGCCAAGGCCTTCCAGAATGATTGTAGCGATCTGAGTAAAATCATTGTTGGCTAATGTAACTTTTGACTCATCCATGTCAAACTCATCATCATCTTCACGGCCAGGAGTCTTAAAGTTGAATTTAACAATGGCAAAACGGAATACCACATAGTAAATCAAACCGTAAACTAAACCTAACGGAAGCATAAACAATGGATTCTCAGCCATTGGAGCCTTCATGCTCAGTAACCAGTCAACGAAACCTGCGCTGAACCAGAAACCGGAACGGACTGGAAGTAAAGCTGTGACTGCCAGTGAAATACCTGTTAATACAGCATGGATTAAGTATAATCCTGGTGCAAGGAACATGAATGCGAATTCCAGAGGTTCTGTAACACCTGTAAAGAAGGAACAAAGTGCTGCTGCGAATAATAAACCATAAGCATTTTTCTTCTTACCCGGTTTTGCTGTCTGATACATGGCAAGAGCTGCAGCCGGTAAACCAAACATCATGACTGGGAAGAAACCAGACATGTACATACCTGTCTGTCCGTAAACCGCACCATCGACGGTTCCCCAGAACTTGAACAGATCGTTAATACCAGCAACGTCAAACCAGAATACGGAATTCAGCGCATGATGTAATCCGAGCGGAATCAGCAGTCTGTTGAAGAAGCCGTAAATACCAGCGCCGATCGGGCCTAAACCGATGATCGACTCGCCAAAAGCTACCAGTGCAGAATAGACAATTGGCCAGATAAAGAACAGAATCAGAGAAGCAACGATCGATACCAAAGCCGTTACAATTGCAACACTGAGTTTACCGCTGAAGAATGCAAGTGCATCCGGAAGCTTCGTGTTCTTGAAGCGATTATAGCAGGTAGCGCCAATCAAACCACTTAAGATACCGATAGCCTGATTATTGATTTTGAGAATGCTGCATTTACTTCTGATACATCAATTCCCTTTAAGGAACCTACTGCAGGTGAAAGAATCTGCTGAATCATCAGCCATGATACAATACCGGCTAAAGCCGCTGTACCATCGTTGTCATCAGCCATTCCGATTGCAACACCGATTGCGAACAGAATCGCCATGTTGTCAATCAGCGCACCGCCTGCCTTCACAAGGAAGAACGAAAGCGCGCTTGGCGTACCGAGTCCCGACATTACATTCGGGTCAATCCAGTAACCAATACCCATCAGGATACCAGCTGCAGGTAAACACGCTACGGGGAGCATCAATGATTTACCAAGTCTTTGCAAATACTTCATCATAATAAAGAAACCCCTTTCTTTTTTGTCCTAACGGACATTATTTATCTGATCCTGTGCCCATCACAGGTTCAAATCATATCTGGTCCAGCACCTCTAAAAGTGCTTTCTCCGCCTCTTCCTCATCGGTTCCCTCGAACCGGAACCGAAGCATCTCTCCTTCTCTGATCTCGAGACTCATCAGAGCGAGAAGATTCTTTCCATCCACCGTTTCCCCTTCCGCGGCAACGTCAATCCGGCATTCGTATTCTCTCGCCTTCATGAACAGCCGTGAAGCCGGCCTTGCGTGAAAGCCCATAGGGTCTTTCACTTCATATAAGAACTCCCTCATAGATCTCCAGCCCTATAATTCGATAATCGGATCCAGTTCCTTAACCTGCATGCCGGTATGGCATACCATATCCGGATAATTTGGCGTGTTGCATACGATGATTGGTGTGATCACATCGTAGCCAGCTTCCTTGATCGCGTCGATGTCAAACTCCACAAGGAGCTCTCCCGCCTTGACATGCTCGCCCTGCTTCTTATAGGAGGTATAGTGCTCTCCCTTTAAATTTACGGTATCAAGGCCCACATGGACGATGATCTCAGCGCCTCCGTCAGTCGTTACGCTGACTGCGTGCTTTGTCTCAAACATAACGGTCAGAACACCGCTGGCCGGAGCCACGATTCTTCCCTTTTCCGGAATGATGGCAATACCCTTTCCCAGTATTTCCTGACTGAAGGTCGGGTCGCTGACCTCGCTTAACGGTACCGCCTTTCCTTCTACCGGCGCAAGGATCTTCTCTCTCTCCTTCTCGCCTCCTGAAAACATCTTTTTCAATGAACTAAACATGTTTCCTCAATCTCCTTTCTTCTCCTTAAATTCTTATTCTCTTAATATGGACAGCCAGATATGCCGTTTCTTCCTCGGTCACATCATGGTGGTAGGTCACCTGGATATAATCCTTCAGCTTCAGACTGCATGCGTATTCTTCCGGATACATCTGACTGATCAGCTGGTTGAATTCCGGATTATCACTGTTTAGCATCTCTCCTCCGATAATCCGCTGAGCCAGGAAACGAAGATGCGTGACAAAACGCTGGTAATTCAGCGAAGTTTCATCTAAATCCATGGAAAAATATTCTTTCACGATTTTTACAACATTCTGAATTAAGGTTGTAATATCAATCGTGTCCCGCATGGCTGTATTATATTCGGCATTTACTATATGAAGCGCGATAAATCCCGCCTCGTCCACCGGAAGTGTAATTCCAATCCTTCGCTCAATCAGGGCCACGGCGTACTCGCCGATTAAGTACTCTTCCTTGTAGAACGTCTTGATCTCGTTTAACAGCGGATTGGTAAACATCATCTTCTCTTTAAATCGTTCGATGGCAAAATTAATATGATCTGTCAGTGTAATATAGATGCTTTGGTTCAAACGCCGGTTCAACACGCTTTTCGCATAATTGATGATCTCCGTGGATGCCTGAATGTGCTCCAGAGGCAGATTCGCCAACAGCTCTTTAAACTTATCCGTGCTGTTCTGGCTGTCTAACCGGAAGACCTTCTCGATCTTTCCCTCCGGAATCTCTTTTCCGGGCTTCATTCCAAATCCCAGTCCCCGGCCCATGATAACGACTTCTTTTCCATCCGCTTCTATGGCACTGACAATGTTATTGTTGATAATCTTGTCAATTTTCATACTTCACCTACAAATAAAAAAACCAATTTTGCCAGCGAAAATAAAATTATATTTTCATTGATCAAAATTGGTTTTGCCTGCTTACCAGTAACAATCCATCTCGTATTAACTTAATTCATACTATACCAGAACTCTAGGAAAAAGTCAACAAATTATTTAGACATTTTTTATACTTATTTAATAATTCCTGATTTTTTATTGTTTTTCTCGAATTCCATACGTAATTTTTCAATGGATTTCTTCTCGATCCGGCTGACATAGGACCTGGATATTCCTAACATATCAGCGATCTCCCGCTGGGTGTGCTCCTTTCCTCCGTATAGTCCGTACCGCATGCCGATCACCTTTTTTTCCGTGTCTCTGAGACAGTGGTCAAACGCATCGTACAGTTCCTTGATGTCCTGGCTCAGGATGATGGTCTCCAGAGCCTCCTTGTTCTCCATCTCTATGACATCCACCAGGCTGACGGTCTCACCATCCTTGTCTACTCCGATGGGCTCAAATAAAGACACCTCTTTTGAATATTTTTTATTAGCACGAAGGAGCATGAGGATTTCATTTTCCACACACTTCGCGGCATAGGTGGCGAGTCTTGACCCCCTGTCCGTGTGAAACGTATTGACGGCCTTGATCAGACCGATGGTTCCGACAGACAGGAGGTCCTCCATATCATAATCCGTATTCTGATACTTCTTGGCCACATGCGCTACCAGACGCATATTCCGCTCGATGAGTGTGGCTCTCGCCTCCTGATCCCCTTCCTGGTATCGTTCCAGACACTCTCGTTCCTCTCGCGCAGTTAAAGGTTTGGGAAAAGTTTTCAAAGAAAGCCGCCTTAAAACTTACTTACTCTCATTTTATGCCGTCTTTCCTTTTAAAGTGCTTTTACAAAAAATATAGGCTTATACTTCTTTTTATTTTCCCTCGTTTTTACCTTTTTCGCGTCTCTTCCCACCTCATATAGCCGAAACAGATGACGATGGACACGAAGGAAGCCAGCGGCGCGGCAAGTCCCATGGGGAATAAGCTGTCCCCTGCGATCAGGCTGAAGCCGTAGGTCGCCGGAATCCGGACAAGAAAGGTAGCGATCATGCTGTGGATAAACGGGACCAGCGCGTTGCTCCTGCCGCTGAAATACGAGTTGATGCAGAACACGAAGCTGACCAGGATGCAGTCATAGGAGTATGACCGGAGGTACTGGGCCGCCGCCTGTATGACGGCCTCGTCCCTGGAGAACACGGCCGTGACCAGCGGCGCAAAAAACTGGACAAAAATACAGACCGCAATCCCAAAGATCAGGGAAAAGCCGATCCCATACCAGAGCGCCCGCTTCGCCCGCTCCGGCTTCTTCGCCCCGATGTTCTGCGCAGTCACCGTGGTCACTGCCGATGCGATGGCGCTTGGAGGCAGCATGGCAAAGGAGATGATCTTCTCCACGACTCCCACGGCGGCGGACGCGGTCAGTCCCATGGTGTTGATGATCGTCGTGATAATCAGGAATGAGACGTTGACCAGCGCGTCCTGCAGGGCAAGCGGAAATCCTACCTTTAGGATGGCAGCGGCCGGTTTTCTGCGGAGTCTTAAGTGACGCCGTCCAAAGGGGAAGGAAAATCCTTTTTTATACATATATGCCAGAGCCGCCAGGAAGCTGACTGCCTGGGCGATAACCGTGGCGAGGGCCGCTCCGGCTGCGCCCATGCCCATCCAGCCGGTGAACAGGAAATCGCCGATGACATTGACGATGCAGGCCAGGCCGATGAAGATGACCGGCGTCCGTGAATCCCCGATCCCGCGGAAAATACCGCTGACGCCGTTATATCCGGTGATAAACGGAAGTCCGCAGGAACAGATGAAGATATAGCTGCGCGCCGCGCTGACCGCCTCCGGCGGGGTTTTCATCAAGGCTACAGCCCCATTAACGGCAAGCAGCATCAGCGGGGTTAAGACAAGGGCCATCAGGTAGAATAAGACGGCGACGCAGCCTATAGCCTCCGCCGCGCCTTCCTGGTTCTTCTCTCCGATCTTCTGACCGATCAGTACGGTCCCGCCCATGGATATTCCCAGGATGATCCAGGTGACCGTCTGCATCACCTGGCTGCCGATCGCCACGGCAGATACGGACGCGGAAGTCGAAAACTGTCCCACGACAAATAAATCGACGGCTCCATATAAGGCCTGGAGAAAGTTTGAGATGAGAAATGGAACGGCAAAGCGCAGAAGCGCCGGGGCCAGTTTTCCCTCTGTCAGTGTGTTTTGAGTGGTTGAATTCATATAAAGGTACCTCCTGAGCTTTCTTTACTACGTAAAAAAGCCGGATAAAATATCAGGATTTCCACCTGACATCTTATCCGGCATATAAAATTCAAACGATTTATATCCCTCCGATGAACCACTAATATTTTATCAAATATCTTCGGTTTGTCAATACTTTGCCTCGTTTTTTGTCTTTTCTTTTGTCCTCTTTTGTCTCCGCTAAAACGCAGATTCTTAGTGGTGGAACAGACGGATCCCCGTAAATGCCATCGCCATGCCGTATTTGTCACACGTCTCGATCACCTGATCGTCACGGACAGATCCGCCTGGCTGAGCCACATACTTCACGCCGCTCTTATACGCCCGGTCAATGTTGTCACCGAAGGGGAAGAACGCATCGGAGCCGAGGGCTACATCTGTCATCTTGTCCAGCCACGCTCTCTTCTCCTCTTTTGTAAATACCTCTGGTTTTTCCTTGAAAATACTCTCCCATCTGCCGTCTGCAAGCACATCCATATAGTCCTCGCCGATGTAGACATCAATCGCATTGTCGCGGTCCGCGCGGCGGATGTTGTCGACAAAGGACAGATTTAAGACCTTCGGGCACTGACGCAGGAACCAGTTATCCGCCTTGTTTCCTGCCAGTCTCGTACAGTGAACGCGGGACTGCTGTCCTGCGCCGATGCCGATGGCCTGGCCACCCTTTGCGAAGCAGACAGAGTTGGACTGGGTATATTTTAAGGTGATCAGGGAGATGATCAGATCGATCTTCGCGGAATCCGGAATCTCTTTATTGGAAGTCACGACTTCTTTTAACAGTTCCTCATCGATCTTCAGTTCGTTTCTTCCCTGCTCGAATACAATGCCGTACACCTGCTTGCGCTCGATCGGCTCCGGTCTGTACGCGGGATCGATGGCGATGACATTGTAATTGCCGTTCTTCTTGGACTTTAATATCTCCAGTGCCTCCGGCTCATATCCGGGAGCGATGACGCCGTCGGAGACTTCCCGCTTGATGATCCTGGCCGTATCTGCATCACAGACGTCGGACAGGGAGATAAAATCACCGAAGGAAGACATGCGGTCCGCGCCTCTCGCTCTGGCATAGGCGCTGGCTAAGGGCGAGAGCTCTCCCATATCGTCTACCCAGTAAATCTTTCTTAACGTCTCGTCCAGCGGAAGGCCCACGGCCGCTCCCGCCGGAGACACATGCTTAAAGGAAGCCGCGGCCGGAAGTCCTGTCGCCTCTTTCAGTTCTTTTACCAGTTGCCAGCCGTTGAAGGCATCCATGAAATTAATATAGCCCGGACGACCGCTCAGCACTTCGATCGGCAGATCTCCGTTCTTCACGAAGATTCTGGACGGTTTCTGATTTGGGTTGCAGCCATACTTCAGTTCTAATTCGTTCATCGCTTTTTCTCCTTTTGTATAAAGAATTACTGGTTTTTATTCACAATGCGTGTCTCATACGCACCTGTGGCAATCGTAATATACCGTACAAACAGGGATACCTTGTTGTCCTCGTTTAAATTTTCCCACAGCAGGCTGGTGAACGCGTCGATGTCGTCGATGGTCTCCACCCGTTTGGGCTCGCCTTCAAAGCTTGGAAGCGGATTGCCGTCATGCATATACGTATGGATGAAATGGCCCTCTCCGGCAGCAGGATTCTCGTAGGCAAATGTATAGCGGCAGCAGGAATCAGGATTTCCGTTGCTGCTCTTTAAGATGGACATGGCATAATTATAATGGCCCTTCTCCTGGACATCACAGTCCGTACAGCCCTTCACATGCATAATTCCAGAGATCCGGGGCGTATAGTTGGGGCTGTCCGGCTCAAACTCACGGCTTCTTAAGGACTGCTCGAATGTCATCTGCTTATCCATGCCCTCATAGATCGTATCTGTCTGGTCTCCATTGGTCACGATCGTCTTATTCCCAAGAACACGGACAGGTGCGTAGATGATCAGGCTGGGATCGGTAAGCTTCGCCGGATCGAATGCCTGGGTACGGATTCCCTCCCCGTCCTCCACGAATACACGGTTGCGGCTGTTCTCGCTTCTTCCCATAATAAAGTAAGCAGCCACCGCCTTCGTTCCATCCGGTGTCTTTCCGATGATAATCCCTCTTCCCGGATAGGAATTGCCTCTCAAATCGTCCTTCAGTGAAATCATGTTCATCTTCTTTCCTCCTAAATAGTGGTATCGTCCGAAATCATAGGACAAACTTTCCTGTGAAATAAAAAACCGCCTGGATACCCCAAAAGCGGTGCCCAGGCGGTCGGCTTCTTATCGAACGTGCTCCCCGTGGTATCTCTCCACTTATCCGCCAGTCGCACGTCACTCTGTCACATATCATATAATATTCCGGTCTGAAATGCAAGTATTTTTTCCCGTACTTCCTACTCGTTCCGGATTGCCGCAAGCGGGCTTAGCTTCATGGCTCTCAGTGACGGGAAGAAGCCTGCCGCCATACCGACGAATATGGCAAATCCCACTGCCGATACCGAAAGCCACGGTGGAATTCTCGATAAATCTCCTTCTATGCCTACCAGAAACTGGCCGGATAAAAACTTATTGGCAATAAAGGAGATTCCATAGCTTAAGATAATTCCGATCACACCTCCCATGAAACCGATAAAACCGGATTCCAGCAGGAACATGTTCCTGATATTGCCCATGTCGCATCCGAGGACCTTGATGATACCGATCTCCTTCGTACGCTCATAGATCGACATCATCATGGTATTGGCAATGCCGATGGCCGCTACAAACAGGGACACGGCGCCGATGCCGCCCAGCACGGCCTGCACCATATTGGACTGCTTCTGGGACTGTTCCAGCCAGTCCATGTTGCTGTTGGCTTGGAATCCCATGTCGTTAATAATCTTCTGCACTTCGGTGACGTTCTTCATATCATCCACTTCCACCACCGCCTGCTCGTAGACGAAGTAATTAAAGGGCTTTCCCTTCTTATTCGTCGGCTGGTTTGGAATCGGTTTCTTCTTAAATACCTGCTTTAGCTGAGATTTCAGCATGTCGATGTCCACATACACACTGTAGCTGTAGTTGTTCCAGTCCTCCAGGCCGCCTTCCACCAGGCCCGAGGTCGGCAGCAAATACTTCTTGGGAGCCTTGACCGGAGTTCCTCCCTCCGTCGTGCTTCCGTTCTGGCTCTGATAATAGGCATCCGTATCGAAAATCACGAAAATCGGCTTATTTATAAAGTCGATATCCGGGACGTCGTCTCCGCTCATGCCGTACCGGTTGCTCCTGGACTTCGGATTATAAAACTGTCTGGGCACCATGTTGCCGACCACCATCTGAAGCTCATTGCCGCTGGTGTCCGGCACAGTCCCCTCCTTTAAGGGGATCTTTTCCATATATTCCTTTGTCACACCGGTAAGGTTGACATTCGCCTGGTAGACGCCCTGACGCATGATAACGTACGTCGACAGGATCGGCGAGACTGTTTTCACGTGGTCCAGCCTTCGAAACTGGTCCATGACCTCATCCGTCATATACTTCGGATCCTTTCCGTCATCGGAACCGCCCCACATGGCGTCAGAATAGATGGATATCTCCGTCAGGCTGCCGTAGGAGGCAATCTGCTCCATGGTGAGTTCATTTAAACCGATACCCAAAGAGACCATGACCACGATGGAGGCTGTACCGATGACAACCCCCAGAACGGTCAGGAATGTCCTGAGCTTTCTCCGTCTTAAATTGTTCACACTCATGGAAAGCAAATCACTAAATCTCATCGTCTATTTCCTCTTCCTCTGCTGCCTTCTTCTTTTTCCGTCTCTTAACAAGGATAATGCCTGCCGCGGTGCCGGCCACAAGCACTACGATCACCGCTGGAATTATGAACTTCTGGTATTTCTTAATGCCTGTCGGTTCCGCGTCCGCCGGAAACGTGCCCATGTCATCCGACATATCGAAGTCCTGATCCACAGCCTCCGTTACCATGAGCGTCATCTCTTTTTCGATCGGATCGCTGACTACTCCGTTCTCATCCTCATAGGTAATCATAATCTTGATCTTGCCGTCATCCGCAGTGGGGGCGATGCCTGACAGCATGGCGTCCACGCTGCCGGAGTCTCCCGGCTTGATATTGCCCACATAGGCGTCTGTCTTCTGGACGGAATCGCCCAAGAAGGTGACCATCACGTTATAAAGAAGGACTTTGCCTGTGTTGTTGATCTGGAACATGACATTGGATTCCGCTCCGACAGAGATGGAGTCCGGCATGATATCGATGGTGCCGGTGTTAAGCCGGGCCATCTGCTTCACCGGAATGTCCACCGTTACTTTCTCCTCGGCGTTCTTGAATTCCGGGCTGTCGTATTTCTCATTGATCGTAATGGCGTAGGTTCTCTGATCCACCCAGGCCCCTGCCTTCATACGGATCTTAAGCTCTGTGCTCTGTCCTGCCGCCAGGGAATTCACCACGATGGAGGAGGAACCGGAGTCTGTGGTAAATACCGCGCTGTCCGTCACCTTCTCGGATTCCAGGGTAAATAAGATGTTGCTGGCAGCCACGTTCTCGGATGCGTTCTTCATGCGGAGAATCAGGTCGAAATCATCGCCTGCGTAAACCACCTCCGGAATCGTCTGGAATCCGTCGACGATCAGTCTGGCCTTCGTTCTGTCGTTGGCGTTAAACTCTCCCGTCTCCTCTTCCTTGTCCTTGTTCTGAACGTGTACGTAGAAGATGGATTCCGCTTTCTGAATATCGCCCTCGGTGCTGTCTCTGTATTCGATCGTAAAGGTGATCGGATAGTATCCGGTGTACGACTCCTTGCGGATAGCCATACTGTAGGATACCTCCTGGCTCTCACCGCCGCCGACCCGGTCAAAATGCCTCACGTAATTTCCGTCATTGATGTTAAAGGGGAATTTTGTGCTGTCTTCGCTTAATCCCATGCGAACATTGACATCAAATGCCGTAATATTCGACGCGTTGCGTAAGTTTACGGTAAAATTCATCACATCCGGATACTGGCCGGATGGGGTGGACTGGTTTTCCCCCAGCTCAAAACGGATCGATCCGTCGTCGTCTCCCGATTCCGTGGTCCCGCTGGACTTTGTGATCCAGACGTTGATGTGGTCGGTCGTAACGTAGTCACCACTATCCTCGATGATAATCGGTACGGAATAATAGCCTTCGGCAATATCTCTTCTGACTCTGGCAGATAAGGAAACGTTTTTGGTCGCGCCTGCCTTAACAGGCCCAATTACTTTGGCGTCAAAAATATCGGAAGTAATTTCAAAGGGAAAGATGGAACCATTATACCTGGTATCTTCATCCGGATCTTCCGCCGCGTCGAATTCGCTGTCCACCGCGCTGTCATCAAACTTTACGGAGGCCCTCCGGAAATCCCTGGTTCCATCACCGTTGCCGAATATCATATTAATCGTCATATTCTGACCGGTCTTTCCAGTCGGCGTCTTCTTAACATCAAGATACGTATTCCTTTGTATCCCGTACTGCGCCCCCATCGACTGAAGCGGCACAGCCCCCAGCACTACCAGTACGGCAAGCAGACCTGCCAGTACCCTATTACCTCTCTTCTTCATTCTCTGTATCCTCCTCGGTATCATCATGGTGTTGTTCTTCGATCTTGAAGATCTTGCCGTCTACTATATGTAACTGCCGGTCGGCAAAGCCGGCAATATAATTATCATGGGTTACCATGACAAGCGTCTGATTCTGCTCCCGCACAATCTTCCTCATCAGCCCCAGAATCTCCTTCGTCGTCTTCGAATCCAGATTACCGGTAGGCTCATCCGCGAAAATGATCTGCGGGTCCACGGCCAGGGCCCTGGCGATTCCCACTCGCTGCTGCTGTCCGCCGGACATCTCGTTGGCCATGTGCTTCATCTGCTTCTCCAGGCCGACCAGCTTAATATACTTTACTGCCTTCTCGTTCCGCTTCTTCCTCGGGACTCCCCGGAAAGAGAGCGGCAGAGCCACATTCTCTACGGCGTTCATCGTCTGAAGCAGATTATAGGACTGAAAGATGAAGCCCACATGCTTCCGCCGGAAGGCGACCAGCTGGTTCTCCGTCAGCTTCTCGATATGTTTCCCGGCAATGAGAATCTCCCCCTTCGAGGGCTTCTCCAATCCGGCCATCATATTAAGAAGAGTAGACTTTCCGGAACCGGACGGTCCGACAATCGCACAAAATTCTCCTTTATATATCGTAAAGTCGACCCCTCCCAAGGCATAGACCCTGGTGTCGCCGACTTTATATACTTTGTAGAGATTTTTCACCTGAATCATAGGTATCTTCTTACTCTTCTCTTCCCTGTTTTCTTCCGCCAAAGCAGATACCTCCTCACTATGAGCACTTAGCGCCCTTCTTTTCTCATACTGCCATTATACAACAGGTTTTCCATCCGGTCTTCCTTAATTTTCTTAAAGTTCCTTAAATATTCCTTACAGGCACTTTTTTTGTAAAAAACTATGGAAATATTTTATAAGATACTATATAATGGGTAAAGAATTCAGCAGCACTGCTGCCCTGTCATTTTGATTCCCATTCAAAATGCGGATTGTATAAGACATTGGATAAAGGAGATTCTTATGAGACATTTATTAAACCCATTAGACTTTAGTGTGGAAGAAACCGGTCAGCTGCTCGATCTGGCAGACAATATTGAACATCACCTTTCGGAATATTCCCACGTATGTGACGGAAAAAAATTAGCGACATTATTTTATGAGCCAAGTACAAGAACTCGTTTGAGTTTTGAAGCAGCCATGTTAAATTTAGGTGGCAGCGTACTCGGCTTTTCTTCTGCCGATTCCAGCTCGGCAGCAAAAGGCGAGAGCGTGGCCGATACGATCCGTGTCATTTCCTGCTACGCCGATATCTGCGCCATGAGACATCCGAAGGAGGGCGCTCCGTTAGTTGCCGCCACCCATTCCGGAATTCCGGTCATCAACGCCGGTGACGGCGGCCATCAGCACCCGACCCAGACACTCACGGACTTGCTGTCAATCCGTTCCTTAAAGGGCCGTCTTCATGACCTGACCATTGGCCTCTGCGGCGATTTAAAGTTCGGCCGCACCGTTCACTCCCTGATCAACGCCCTGGTTCGCTATGAGAACATTAAGTTCGTCCTCATTTCCCCGCCGGAGCTGCGTGTACCGGAATACATCAGGGAAGACGTTTTAAAAGCGAACAACATCGAATTTGTGGAAATGGACAGCTTAGACGAGGCCATGCCTTCTCTCGACATTCTCTACATGACCCGCGTACAGAAGGAACGTTTCTTCAACGAGGAAGATTACATTCGTTTGAAAGACTGCTACATTCTCGATAAGAACAAGATGAAGCTTGCCAAGGAGGACATGTACGTTCTTCACCCGCTTCCCAGGGTCAACGAAATATCCGTAGAAGTAGACAACGACCCGAGAGCCGCCTACTTTAAACAGGCCCAGTACGGCGTATACGTGCGCATGGCCCTTATTATGACATTACTGGAGGTAGAAAAACCATGTTAAATATCAGCGGATTAAACGAAGGCATCGTATTAGACCATATTCAGGCCGGCAAGAGCCTGGACATCTACTATAACCTGGGACTGGACAAGTTAGACTGCCAGGTAGCGATTATCAAGAATGCAAGAAGCAACAAGATGGGACGCAAGGACATCATTAAGATCGAGGGCGGCCTGGACCACATCGATCTCGACATTCTCGGCTACATCGATCACAACATCACGGTCAACATTATCCGGGATAATCAGATTGCGGAAAAGAGAACCTTGAAGCTTCCGAAAAAGATCACCAATGTGATCCACTGCAGGAACCCGCGCTGCATCACCTCCATCGAGCAGGAGCTGCCGCATATCTTCTATCTTGCGGATTCGGAGACCGAGACCTACCGCTGCATGTACTGCGAGGAAAAGTACTCCAAATAAAACAAAAAGAATCATGACAGGGGAACTGGCACTGTCATGATTCTTTTTTACTTTCTGAAAACCTGTTATTTCTTATCTGCTCAGCTTTTTATTCAGCTCCTTCGTCTCGGCCAGCCGCACCAGGAATGTTCCCACATAGATAATCACATAAATGACAAGGAATGCAGGCAGCATCACTCTGGCGCTGGAAATCCAGCTGGCAGAATAGTTAAGAAACGTTCCAACTGTCACCGCCAGGGCAAAACAGAGGCAGAAATGAATAACGGTACGGATCAGCAGATTGCCAAAATCCATACACATAATATGGGAAATAACCGTAAACAGCGCGGACGCCGCCAGCCATACGAGAATCTGCTTAAGCGTTCCATCCATGCCGCCCATAACTGCCAGGGACACCGTACACACAACGGCCCCGATTCCAATTCCTGTAAACAGATACGTCAAAAATCCTTCCAATCGTTTCATATTATCTTCCCTCCATAATATATTTTCTAAAATCCTTCATGTAGTTTCTGGAAATGAGCAGCTTTGTCTTTCCATCTTTTAAAAATGCGGTGTAATTCCCGCTGAACTCCACCTCCACAAAAGCGACCATAGCTGCGTTGATCACGGTACTTTTGCTGATCTGAATAAATCCCCTGTGGCGAAGCTGCCGGGCCAGCTCATAGAGCCTTCCTTTTGCCTCATAGACTCCGGATACCAGATATGCGCTGACTTTTCCGCCCTCCGTGAGAAAATAACTGATCTCCTCCGGCCTGAAAAAGTATTCCTTCTCTTCCGCATACAGCGGTATCTGGGAAATACCTCCCGCGCCGCCTAAAAGCTCCAGCAGCTGCCTGACTTCCTCGCTTCCGCTTCGTCCGCGTATGATGACCTCCGGCTCTTCCATGTCTCCCGGTTCGATGATAATTTTCATATTCTTCCTCCCTTCTGATGTCATTGTATACCACCCCTTCTGATTTGTCTCACCAAACGCGGTAAGTGGTATTTTTTCGCCTGTAAGATGTGTTTTTCTATTACACAAAAAAATGCAGCTGGCCGGAGCCTGTCCCAGCCAACTGTATGGATTATGTATATTCTTTTGTATATCCCGCCTTCCAGAACTGAAGGAGCAGGGTCGCCGCGCCGCTGACGGCCAGAAAGCCGTAAAAACTGATTCCCCTGCTCAGCATCATCATGGGAAATACATTGCCTGCCGCCACCACGCCGCTGTATAAAAGCATGAAGCTGCCCTCCGATGCGCCGACTGATCCCGGCAGCGGAACCGCAGTTACCGCCAGGCTTAGTATGGCCTGGACCGCCAGAAACTCAAACGGCCCCAAATCTCCGATCCCAAGAGCCAGACAGGCAAAATACGGGATCATAAACAGCGCCGTCAGCCTCAGCGCCGTCAAAATTACCACTTTCACGAAGACCAGCGGATACTTGCGGAAGCATTCGCCGCCCCTGCTGTACTCGTCAATCAGGTGCTCCGCCTTCCGCTCCATCTTCTTTCTGTCCTTAATGATTCTCAATTTCACCGCAATCGTAATGCCAATCATTGCAATGCGCTCCACCAGCGCCCTCTTTAGAATCACCAGCAGGATGCCAAGGGAACAGATGCCGTTCACTGCGATGCCGAATAGGAGCAGCCACTTGATCAGACGGCTCTGGCTCTGTACATACGGATACTTCACGATTACCATGACCACGCCGTACACCAGAACCATCAGCTGGTATACCGCGGCCAGCGTAAGGAGGGAAAAGGAACTCTGGGCAAAGCCGAATCCATCCCGCGTCATATAGTAAAGCTGCATGGGCTGTCCCCCGGTTGCAGACGGGGTGATCGCGCTGAAATAAAAATCAGCGAACGAATACCCGGCCGACCGAAGAAACGGAACCTTCGTCTGAAACGCCCCCATCAGGGTCCTGATGCTTTCCGCCTCACAGATCAGATAGACGGCCATACAGGCCACGCCAAGCCCCACAAATCTCCAGTCTGCCCTGGAAAAAACTTCGTACAGCGCTTCCGGCGAGTGGTCCTTGAACAGAATGTGAAACGTTATCCAGGACAGCATCGCCAAAACCGCCAGACAGATCAGCATCTGTCTCTTATGCATTCTCTTTTGTTTCAATATTGTCACAACCTTCCAGGATTTACTGAGTGCTATTATAAACCTTAAATATTAAAATCCTGTGAAATAAAAAAGCCTTCTGCCGCATGGACCTGCAAAAAAACGGAATGCAGGCCCGCATGGCAGAGGGCTTTTTCATTCATATTTTGAGTAAGACGATAAGCCGGGTTATGTCGTTGAATGGCCATCTATCTAGGCCTGCCGTCGCCGGCAGGCTCAAGCAACCTACCCGAAAGCAGGCGGGCCGCCTTATGCTCTCTGTTCGGTCTTGCTTCGAATGGGGTTTACATGGACCCCTCCTGTTACCAGGAGAGCGGTGGTCTCTTACACCACCTTTCCACCCTTACACCGGCATGCCGGTGCGGTATATTTCTGTTGCACTTTCCCTGGAGTCGCCTCCGCCAGACGTTATCTGGCATCCTGCCCTGTGAAGCCCGGACTTTCCTCATCTGCAGCCTTTCGGCATTACAGCTGCGGCCATTTGTCTTACTCAAAACGTTGTTAGTTTACCATAGATTTGGGATTTTGTAAAGACCAGTTCTCTATATCCTTATCAAACCGCACAAAAGCATCATAACCGGGATCGTCACGATGGAGCTTGCCGTGGCCAAACCGAATATCTCAGAGGCGTAACCGGAATTCCGGTGGAATTTCAGGGCGAAAAGTGTACCGGTGGTAGCAGTTGGGCAGGATGTGGCCAGAACAACTACCGTCGTGACCATATCGTCGAGCCGGAAAGCCTTCAGCACCAGAAGGACCGCGACCGGTATGACGAGCAGACGGATGGCACAGATGTAATAGATCTGCACCTTCATGAGCAGTGCGCGGATATCGCTTCCTGCGATGGAGACACCGGCTACCAGCATGGCCAACGGCGTATTCATATCGGCAATCGCTGTAAGCGGCTCCAGAATAACCGCGGGAAACCGGATGCGCGCAAGGTAACAGAACAGCCCCAGAACCACTGCCACGATACAGGGCGATCGAAGGGCCGTCAAAAATGATTTAAAATCCTGTTTCCCGGTCATCAGGATGACTCCGTGGGTCCACACCAGAACGTTGAACACCGTTATGTAGGCGGTCGCATAGAAAACGCCGTCGGCTCCGAAAAGTGCGCTCACCAACGGAATCCCCATAAAACCGCAGTTGGAGTAGATCGAGGATATCCGCTCGACCTCCCAGTCCGTTCTTCCCTTTTTCACCAGAAAGGACGCGATCGCGATGGCCACTGCGTGGCTGACCGCCGCCATAAAGAACGCGGCCAGCAGCCCGTTTAGCTTCTCCGGATCGAAGGCCTGCTGATAGGATGTAAAAATAAGCAGCGGCGACACCAATAGAAGAAGAATATCCGATAGCTTCTCATTGGTGTGTCCGCTTATCAGACCAATCCGGTAACAAATCATCCCAATAAGCGCCATGACAAACATGACGCTTATCTTTTCCGCAGTAATAACAGCCAGTTCCACGTTTACTTCCTCACTTTACAATCCATTTTCTTTTGTATTCGGAGGCTGCTGTCATACACGGAAGCAGCTTCCTCCGATAAATTCCCGTATAATCGAGTTATTGGGAATAGTCTCGCTGTTTACGCCCAGAAAGTAATCCAGGAACTTAAGCAGACGTTTGGCTTCCATATACTCTTCCGAATCCCTGGGGATTCCAAACAGAAGCGGTTCCGCATACTGCTTTAAAACTGCCAGCTCATATACCGTGGCGGAGTTAAACATCATATCGGCGGACTCCTGGAACGGGAAGATATACTGCTCTTCCCCACGTCTCACCGTCGGCCACATACGGATCGTATCCTGAGCAGATGCGCCTCTCGTCCTTGCATCCCGGACCATACGCCGCAGCAGGCGGCAGTCGGTGGTAGGAATCCGGTTATGCTCGTCAACGTTGAGCTGCGTCAGCGCACTGACGTAAATGCGGAATTTGCTTTCCGCCGGAAGGGAATAGGACAGCCGGTCATTTAAGCAGTGGATTCCCTCGATTACCAGGATGTCGTCTCTGCCCAGCTTTAACATGTCTCCGTGGTATTCCCGCATCCCTGTTTTGAAATTATAGCGCGGCATCTCGACGGTATCTCCGGCCAGAAGGGCCATCATATCCTTATTAAACTGTTCTACATCGAGGCACTCCAGCACCTCGTAGTTATAGCTTCCGTCTGGATTCTTAGGGCTGTCAGCCCGGTTGACAAAGTAATCATCCACACCGATCGGATGGGGGATCATCCCCTGTGCCTTCAGCTGGATGGACAGCCGGTGGGAAAAGGAGGTCTTTCCGGAAGATGACGGGCCTGCGATCATGACGAACTTTTTATCCCGTTCATACGTGACCTTCTCCGCGATCTCCGCAACCTTCTTTTCCTGGAGAGCCTCCTGAATCAGGATCAGCCGGCTTATGTCTCCCTTCGCGATCACCTCGTTCAGCTCCCCGACATGGGAGACGTTCAGGCGCTCGCCCCATTTCACACTTTCCTTTAACACCTGGAAAAGCTTCTGTTTCTTCTCCGCCTCAAAAATGGGAACCTCCTTGGGATTCTCCTTCTGAGGGAGCATCAGCATGAAGCCGTCGTCGTATAAAACCAGATCAAAATACTTGATATAGCCGGTATTCTGCACCATGTAGCCGTAGTAGTAATCTTCAAAACCGCCGATGCTGTAGATGTTGACGCGGGAGACGCGGCGGTAGCGGAACAGCCGTTCCTTGTCATACATGCGGTGTCTGTGAAACAGTTCAATCGCATCGTCCGTATTCTCGCTCCGCTTCATGATGGGAATCTTCTCTTCCACGTACTCATGCATCCGGGCCTTCACACGGTCAATCAGCTCTTTTGTCAGCGCAAAACTTCCATGTGGCTCAATATAGTAGCCTTTTCCGAGGGAAAAATCCACTGTGACCTTCTCGATCTTCTCCGCTCCCACCACGTCGTAAAATGCTTTCAGCATCAGGAACGTAGCGCTTCTGTGGTACGTCTGGATTCCCGGCTGGTCCCTTCCTGTGAAAAATTCCAGCCTGCAGTCAAACTTTACCTTTTTATGAAGCTCCCGAAGCTTACCGTTGATCCGCACAAGCAGAATGTCGTCCTCGTACTGCGGCTGATATTCCTCCGCAATCTCCAAGTACGTCGTTCCGTTCGGATATTCTTTTGTTACATCACCGATTGTTACTAATGCCATCTGATACCTCCTTGCTGCAGTATTAGAGTACGGCTGCAGGAAATGCCGCCGCTGTTTTGTGGATCTCAAGGCTGTCTCCATACTCCCGTTCCAGGTAATCCGCCATAAATCCGATAAACAGATGCTCCAGTCCATAGTGTCCGGCATCCAGAACCGCCAGATGATTCGCCGCCGCATCGATGCCTTCATGATGCCCGATATCGCCTGTGATCAGGACTTCGGCGCCGGCCTTTTCCGCGTACGCAATGGAGCTCTTTCCAGAGCCGGGAGCAATCGCCACACGCGTTACCGTCTCCTTCACCGAGTGTTCCCCGTAAACGGTAATAAACGGCAGACCGAACCGCTCCTTGACGAACAGGGCCAGTTCCTTTAATGTCATCGCATAAGGAAGCGTTCCCACCTTGCCGATACCATATGGAACAGGCTTTCCGTCGATCTCCATGGTGCCCATCACCTCCAAAACATCCGGTCCCAGAAGGCCCAGCCGCCCGGCGGCAATATCCGCCATACAGCCGGGAGCCGCGTCGAAATTGGTGTGCATGGCGTAATAATTCACATTGTACTGGATTAAACTCATCACCCTGAGGGCAATGAAATCATCGTCATTGACTTTTTTTAGCGGTTTAAAAATAAGCGGATGGTGTGTGAGCAGAAGATCGGCCCGCATCCGAATGGCTTCCTCCACCACCTCGTCTGTGGCATCCAGTGCGATTAAGATCCTGTGAATCTCCTGCTCCTTCCATCCGACGAGCAGGCCCACATTATCCCAATCACAGGCGCAGCCAGACGGCGCCAGTGTCTCAAGCTTCTGTATCAGTTCCAAGCATTTCATCTTGTGCCTCCTTGTTCCAGGCCAGCATGGCTTCCATCTCCCCGCGGCGATTTAAGGCCGCCGGCGTGTCGCTGTCCTTCAGTGTATCCAGAATCTGTTCCAGCTGTTCCTGTTCCTTCTTAAGAAATTCTGCGAGAACGGGACTCTTCTGCCGGATCAGCCGTCCTCCGTACAGGTAATGCGGCTCGGAGGTATAATCCCAGGAAATGCCGTCCCGTGTCACCCCCATCACCGTATAGTATTTTCCATCTTCCTTCATCATAGTCTCCCGAGCAATGGAAAATGACTCTTTTTCCAGGAAACGGCGCACTTTATCCAGTTCTGACTGCGGGGAAAGGACCCAGTATCCGATGGTGTCCCACAGCCTCCGCCCTTCTTCCAGAATATGTATGATCAGTTCCCCGCCCATACCCGCGATCACGACGCAGTCCGCTTCCCCTGGTTTTAGCCCCGCCAGGCCGTCGCTTAAGCGCACATCAATCCGGCTTCCGAGTCCAGCAGCCTCCACATGGGCTCTGGCGCGTTCCAGCGGGCCTTTTCTCACATCCATGGCTACCGCGTGCTCCGCCTGACCTTCCCTGACTAAGTAAATGGGAACGTAACCGTGGTCCGTCCCTATATCAGCAATGTTGCTTCCTTTGGGAACAAAGGAAGCAACTGTTTCTAACCGTTTTGATAATTTCATATATACAGCTCCAATATCAGTCGTCTAAATAATCTTTCAGCTTTTTGCTCCGGCTTGGGTGGCGGAGCTTCCGCAGGGCCTTGGCCTCAATCTGACGGATTCGCTCTCTCGTCACGTTGAACTCCCTGCCCACCTCTTCCAGCGTCCTCGGTCTTCCGTCGTCGAGACCGAACCGCAGGCGAAGTACCTTCTGCTCCCTCTCTGTCAGGGTGTCAAGGACCTCCATAAGCTGCTCGTGAAGCATGGTAAAGGTAGCCGCGTCCGCCGGAACCGCCACCTGATCGTCCTGAATAAAGTCGCCCAAATGGCTGTCTTCCTCTTCGCCGATCGGCGTCTCTAAGGATACCGGCTCCTGGGATACCTTCATGATCTCCCGCACCCGTTCCACCGGCATGTCCACTTTCAAAGCGACCTCTTCCGGCGACGGTTCCCTGCCCAGCTCCTGCAAAAGCTGCCTTGAAACCCGTACGAGACGGTTAATGGTCTCCACCATATGAACGGGAATCCGGATGGTACGGGCCTGGTCTGCAATCGCACGCGTGATCGCCTGACGAATCCACCAGGTCGCATAAGTACTGAATTTATAGCCCTTCCTGTAATCGAACTTTTCCACCGCCTTGATGAGCCCTAAATTTCCCTCCTGAATCAGATCAAGGAACTGCATGCCGCGTCCCACATACCGTTTGGCAATGCTGACGACCAGCCTTAAGTTGGCTTCCGTCAGCTTCTCCTTGGCCAGTTCATCTCCAAGCTCAATCTTCTTGGCCAGTTCAATCTCATCATCACTGGATAAAAGCGGAACCTTGCCGATCTCCTTTAAATACATGCGGACAGGGTCCTCAACGCTGACGCCCTCCGGAACAGAGAGATCGATGTGCTCCATATCGATTTCTTCCTCTTCCTCCAGCTCTTCCTCGATAAATAAATCGGGATCCAGCTCCAGGTCCTCGTCTTCATTGATCTGAAGAACGTCCACTTTATTCGTTTCCAGGAAATCATAGATCTGGTCCAGCCGGTCTGCATCCAGCGTAGTGCCAGTAAAGAAATCGAGCACTTCCTGATTTTCCAGAACATTCTTTTTCTTTTTCGCCAGCAGAAGCAGCTGATTTAACTTTTCCTCAAATGCAGCCAGTTCTTCTGCGGCCCTCAGTTCTGCCTCCCTGGCCTCGTCCACCTTCTTTGATGATGACAGCTTCTCTGCCGTTCTCTTAACATTCTCGCCCATGTTCTTCCATCCTTCCACAGCTTGCCTATAGTGTTCACCCTAATCCAGTGAAATATGCAGATCTTTCAGCGCCGCCTGCTCCTTTATGATTCTCTGCAGCTCCTCGATCCCCGCTGCGTTGCGGCTGGCATAATCGAGGCTGTTCTTTTTCACCTTCATGATCGTTTCTGAAAATGCCTTCTTCTGTTCTTCATTATCCAGGGATTCTTTCAGGCTCGCATTAAAAAGTCCCGCAACCACCCGGTACTGTTCTTCATCGTTAATAAAATGATTCAGGATTTCTGCCGGATTCAAATTCCCGGCGGCGTGTCCGTCAAATACCATCTTGGCTACCTGATGGTACAGATCTTCAATAAAATCATCGGGAGTGATGATTCCCTCTATCTTGTCAAACAGGAACGGATTCTCGATCAGCCATGTGAGGAGAAGCCTCTGGGACTGATTTCTTCCGTCTTCCCTGTCCTTTTTCTTCTTTCCTGCAGTATTCTCTTCTTCCTCCCGCGGAGCCACCGGACCCAGTCTCGCTCCCATGCGGTTTACCAGACGTTTTAAATCTTCGTAATTGATGAAAAATTCCCGGGACACGGCCTCTAAATAGTTCTCCCGCTCCAGGGCCTCCGGAAACTCACAGAGCTTCTTCGCCACCTGGTTATAGAACTCGGTCTTCTGTTCGGGGTCATCCATCTCGTAGTTTCTCTTTAAAACGTCGATTTCAAATAAAAAGCTGTTTCTCGCCTGCTCGATCCGTTCACGGAACGCTTCGGCCCCCATGTTCTTGATGAACTCGTCGGGGTCTTTATGCGGCTGCATGTTCAGCACCCGGATGGACATGCCCACGTCGCGCAGAATCGGAATCGCCCTCAGGGCCGCCTTCGTTCCCGCTCCGTCGCTGTCGTACGTTAAAACCACCTTATCCGTGTAGCGTTTTAACAGCGCCGCATGCTGCGTCGTAAAGGCCGTTCCCAGCGACGCCACCGCATTGGTGAAGCCGGCCTGGTGCATGGCGATGACATCCATATAGCCTTCGCAGATTAATATGTATTTTTCCCTGGAAAGTCTTGCATAGTTAAGGCCGTAGAGATTCCGGCTCTTATCGAACAGCTTCGTCTCCGGAGAGTTTAAGTATTTCGGTTCCCCTGCGCCCATCACACGGCCGCCGAAACCGATGACACGGTTGTTCACATCCATGATGGGGAACATAACACGGTTCCAGAACTTGTCATGGGCTCCGCGCTCCTCGATGGTGACCAGACCTGTCTCCTTTAAAATCTTGTCGTCGTATCCCTTTGCCCTTAAATACCGGTACAGATCGTCACTGGTCTTATTGGCAAAGCCGAGTCCGAAGTGGCGTATGGTATCGTCGGCCAGCTGCCTGTCCCTCAAATACCGGTAACCCACCTCGCCCTGCGGATTCGTAAGCTGGAAATAGTAATAATTTGCCGCCATGCGGTTAATCTCCAGCAGGGCCGTCCGCAGATCCGCGGCCTCTTTTGCTTCCTTGCTGTACTCCTGCTTCGGGAGCGCCACGCCGGCTCTGTCGGCCAGCATCTGAAGCGCTTCCATAAAGGAATAATTCTCATATTCCATCACAAACGTAATCACATTGCCTCCGGCGCCGCAGCCAAAACAGTAATACATCTGTTTGGAGGGCGACACGGAAAAGGAAGGTGATTTCTCATTGTGAAACGGGCAGAGTCCAAAGTAGTTGCTTCCCTTCTTCTGCAGCTTCACGTAACCTGAAATCACATCCACGATATCGTTTTTCATTCTGACTTCTTCTACTACTTCTTCCGGATATCGCATGAAATTTCACACCTCCCTGATTCCCTTAACTGTCAGATATCCTTCCAGGCCTTTGGGACGAACAGCTCCTCGAACTTGTCGATGGCGTAGCTGTCACTCATCCCCGCTATGTAATCGCATACCACGCGTTCACGGTTTTCGTGGCGTACATCCATCAGATAGTGGTATTCCGCCGGGAGCTTATCCGTATGCTCCATATAATAGTTAAACAGCATCACAATGAGATGCTGCGCCTTTCCTTCCTCCGCCTTGGGTACGTCGCTCCGGTATACGTTCTCAAACATCCAGGTGCGAAGCCCCTGCATGGCTTCCTCCATGTGGGGGGACATGATAATCTCCGGCTTCTCATAGCTGTTTCGGATAATATCATGGATCAGGTTATTCAGACGTTCCCGCACGCTGTGCCCGAGAACCTCCGTATAGCACTCCGGCAGATCTTCCTCCACAAACATCCTGGCGCGGATCGCATCATCGATATCGTGATTGATGTAGGCGATCTTATCGGAAAGCCGTACAATCTTTCCTTCCAGCGTGGATGGGCTTCCGCTCGTTCTGTGGTTTAAGATGCCGTCGCGCACTTCCCAGGTTAGATTAAGGCCTCTTCCGTTCTTTTCCAGGACCTCCACAACCCGGACGCTCTGCCGGTAGTGGGCAAAGCCTTCCGAACAGATCTTGTTCAGGACCGCTTCCCCTGAATGGCCGAAGGGCGTATGTCCGAGATCGTGCCCCAGCGCGATGGCCTCAGTCAGATCCTCGTTCATGCGCAGCGCCCTGGCAATGGTCCTTGCAATCTGAGATACTTCCAGGGTATGGGTAAGGCGCGTCCGGTAATGGTCGCCTTCCGGCGCCAGAAATACCTGCGTCTTATGCTTCAGCCTGCGAAATGTCTTACAGTGGATAATCCGGTCCCGGTCCCGCTGATAGACGGGCCGTATATCACACGGTTCTTCCTCCCTTTCCCTTCCTCTCGAATTCCTGCTGAGTGAGGCGTAAGGGCTTAAAGCTTCTGCTTCCCAGGATTCCGTGGATTCCCTGATATTCATATGTCACATCCTTCCTGTTTTTTACTTATTTTTTTCGATTCCGCCTTCCATCTGCAAAGAGGAAAGGGGTTACATTTGTTTTTCTAAATAAATACCCAAAGTTATGTTACATTATATCATATTTTCAGTAACTTTAATACCCTCTATTTAAAGTTCTTCACTTCACAAAGTCATCTGAGCAACAGCTTCCCGTTCAAGCGGCTTCTGGTTCCCGTTCTGTTCCAGCAGTTGGTTACGAAGCCTGTCAATATCAGAAAAGTAATATGAATCTTAAAATCCCCACAGTTTCACCATAAACTGTGGGGATTGTGTAATGATAACTATGACTGTACTTCATATTACATCAATATTGATTCTGCAGCCTCTCCGATTCCTTCACAGAAGGTTGGATGGGGCATGATGACGGCCGCCAGATCTTCGGCCGTCAAGCGTTTTGAAATGGCCAGTTCCAGTTCACCGATCATATCGGTTGCTCTGGCGCACATCAGCTGGGCGCCCAGGATACGGCCGGTCTCCTTTTCAGAAACTATTTTCAGGAAACCGCGGTCCTGCATGGACAGGACGGACTTACCATTTACGGACATGATGTATTTTCCCGTCGCGGTATCAATGCCTGCGGCTTTTGCCTCGTCGGCGGTGAGGCCTGCGCAGGCGATCTCCGGATCGGTGTACACGCAGGAGGGAATGACGGTCATGTCTTTTCCCTTCAGCTCCGGGAACATGGCGGAAGCTGCCTGACAGCCCTCTGCCGCAGCCACGTGGGCAAGACAGACGCCTCCGATCAGGTCTCCAATGGCGTAAATGCCGGGTACCGAGGTTTCATAGCGCTCGTTTACCAGGACTCTGCCCCGCTCCATTTCGATGCGTTCCTGCATGTCTTCTGAGAACAGACCGCGGCTTAAGGGACGGCGGCCGACGGCTGACAGAATCAGCGCGGCCGTGGCTTCACATTTTTTTTCTTTTTCCGTATAGCGGCAGAGATACGTTCCGTCTCCCATCTTTTCGACGGAGGAAACCATGGCTCCGGTATGAATATCTACACCGCGTTTTTTCATAATCATCTTTAAATTCTGAGAAATCTCCTTGTCCATGCCGGGCAGGATCTTATCCATGGCTTCCAGTACCGTGACCTGACATCCCAGGTCGTTATAGACAGTAGCAAACTCCATTCCGATGACTCCGCCGCCAATGATCACGAGACGGTCCGGAACACACTCCTCCTCCAGCATCTGGGTACTGTTTTTCACGCCCGGTAAGTCCATGCCCGGAATGGGAAGGGACGAAGGCTCGGAGCCTGCTGCCAGCAGAATATAATCTGCGGTTACTTCTTCCTCACCCGGCATCACTTTCACTAAATGTTCTCCGCACACTACGCCTGTACCCCGGTATAGATCGATCTTAGCGGCAGCCAGCTGCTTCTCGATGCCGGCGCGCAATTCTTCCACCACGGCGTCTTTGCGTTTCTTCAGTTCCTCCATGGATACGCGCAGGCCTTCCGTATGGAGGCCTGCGGCCTCTGTCTTCTTCACCTCCCGGTAAAGGCCGGCGGTGTGGAGATACGTTTTTGTAGGAATACATCCGCAGTTTAAACAGGTGCCTCCCACATGGGACCGTTCGATCACGGCCGTTCTTTTTCCCGCCTTCGACGCGTAAAGGGCCGTCATATAGCCGCCCGGCCCCGCGCCGATTACGACGAGATCATAATGTTTTTCCATCCAATCCTCCTGTTCTCTCAGGCGAGTCTGTAAATCGACGGCACAGCACTACATCATATCGCAGACCAGCTTCTGTAAATCCTTCCGCATCGCCTCCTGAACCGGAGTGCCGCAGGACAGGGCTGCAAAACTGTCTGCCGCGGCCTTTCTGTTCCAGATCATGCCGGTCAGTATGTCTTCCGCGGCTTTCATAAAGTCCGTATCCAGGGCGTCGGACCAGATCTTTCCTTCCTGGACACGCCCCTCTTCCACATGGACCAGCACCTGGGCCTCCCCCCAGGTAAAACGAGCGGCGGCTTCATCGCTGAACGGGATCTTCCTGCCGTATTTCCACTCCCAGGAGGCAAACCGCTCCGTCCGCTCCCTTATCTCGTCTTCGCAAAGCCGTTCCGGAGGAAATGGGTCTGCGGGAAGGCCGTAGACCTCGCCGAAGCTTTCCTCCAGGCTGTCTCTCATGCGTCTAACCGTCAGATCCGGCACGAATTCGATTAAATTGGCCACACGGCTTTTGACGGAATCCACGCTTTTGGATCTCAGTTTTTCCCTGGAAACGTTTAGATAGCGGGCCATCTCTTCTTTGTCCACGGAGAGCAGAATGGTCCCGTGATGATAGCAGAAGTCCCCGGTCTCGTAGTACGCGTTGCCGGAAAACTTGCGGCCATCCACTGTGATATCATTGCGGCCGGTCCGTTCTGCGTTTACACCCAGCTTTTTGACCGCCCTTAGGATAACCTCCGTCTGTTTTGTGACATCGTAGTTATCTTTTCTTGTGATGAAGGTAAAATTTAAATTGCCCAGGTCGTGGAACACGGCGCCGCCTCCCGACAGCCGTCTCACCAGATAACCTCCGGCGGCCTCAAGTTCCTCTCTGCGGCACTCCTTCCATGCATTCTGATTCCTGCCTATGACCACGGTTTTCTCATTCTGCCACAGGTAGAGAATGCACTCCTCTTCTTCCACATGGTAAAGCAAATACTCCTCCATGCCGAAATTGGGATAGGGGTATGACCCCGGCCCCAGGGCCAGGGTCAGTCGGCGGATCACGCCTCTTCCCCCTCTGCGCTTTCCTCCCCGAATGCGTAATGCAGCTTCGGGTTCCTGGCCGCATTTACTTCATCCAGGCGCTTCACCATGGTGATGTGGGGGGAGCTCCGTATATATTCGGGATCACGCTTCGCTGTCTCATAGATCTCGTGGAACACGGCGATCAGTTCATCCAAGTTCTCCTTTGATTCCGTCTCCGTCGGCTCCACCATCAGAGCCTCGTGGACAATCAGCGGGAAGTACATGGTCGGCGGATGGATTCCATGATCTAAAAGGGCCTTGGCGATATCCATGGCCGTCACGTCCATCTCTTCCTTTTCCTGCTCCAGACTCATGACGAATTCATGCATGCACGTCTGTTTAAACGGCATATGGTAGTAATCTGAGAGCTTTACCCTGACGTAATTGGCGTTTAACACCGCGTTTTTACAGGCGTCGGCAATGCCGTCGGGTCCAAGCGTCAGCACGTAAGAGAGCGCCTTCACCACCACCAGGAAGTTTCCGTAGAATTCCTTAACCATGCCGATGGATTTTTCATAGGGCTCCATGTGAAGCGCGCCGTCCCGTTCCACCACCTTCTGTCCCGGCAGGAACGGTTCCAGGAAACGCTTGCAGCCCACCGGACCGCTTCCGGGTCCCCCGCCGCCGTGAGGCGTGGAAAAGGTCTTGTGCAGATTCAAATGAACCACGTCAAAGCCCATGTCTCCCGGCCGTGTGATTCCCATAACCGCATTTAAGTTCGCTCCGTCGTAATAGCAGAGGCCGCCAGCATCATGGACGATCTTTGTGATCTCCAGAATGTTGGGATCAAAGAGTCCCACTGTATTGGGATTCGTCAGCATAAGGCCTGCCGTGTCTTCTCCGACAGCGCCCCGAAGCTTCTCTAAATCCACAAGTCCGTCGGCTGTGGATGGAATATTGATTACCTTGTAGCCGGCCATGGTTGCACTGGCCGGATTCGTCCCATGGGCGGAGTCCGGAACAATGATCTTCGTCCGTTTCTCATCCCCGCGGCTCTCGTGCCAGGCACGAATCAGCAGAAGTCCCGTGAATTCGCCGTGGGCGCCGGCCGCCGGCTGGAACGTCATGCTGTCCATTCCTGTTATCTCACAGAATATTTCCTCCGAAGTCTTCAGGACCTCTAAGGCGCCCTGAACGGTGGATTCCGGCTGCAGCGGATGAATTCCTGTAAATCCGGGGAGTCCGGCAATCTCATCATTGATCTTTGGATTGTATTTCATGGTGCAGGAACCCAGGGGATAGCATCCGTCGTTGACACCGTGGGTCGCTTTGGCCAGCTCCGTATAATGGCGGCTTATGTCATTTTCAGATACCTCGGGAAGGCGCAGCGGAAGCGTTCTCGTACACTCCGGCATCACGTAAGGCACGTCGGATGGCGGCAGAATCTGGCAGTGACGCCCGTTTACACTTCGTTCAAATATCAGTTTCATGCGCAGCACACCTCCTTTACGAGATCGGCCAGACGGTCCATCTCCTCCTTCGTATTCATCTCCGTGGTACACCAGAGTATGCGTCCGCCTGGCAGAGGCAGACCGCCTAAGTAACCTTCTTCCTCCAGTTTGGCGGACAGCCGCGCTGTATCTGCCGGACAGTCTGTCACGAACTCGTGGAAAAATGGCTTGTCATAGACCGGACTTAAACCGGCTGCTCTTAGCTTTTCTCTCAAATAATGGGCTTTCGAGGTGCACTGGAGCGCCACCTCCCGAAGTCCCTCCGGCCCCATGGCCGATAAATAGACTGAGGCTGTCAGCGCGCAGAGCGCCTGGTTGGAACAGATGTTGCTGCTGGCTTTTTCCCGGCGGATGTGCTGTTCTCCCTGCAGAGTCAGAACAAGCCCTTTTCCATCGGAATCCACCGTCTCCCCACAATACGGCCGGGAGTTTCATCATATCCCGCGTCGTCGCCATAAATCCCAGGTGTGAACGCCGAAAGCCATAGGAAGTCCCAGCGGCTGTCCTTCTCCCACTGCGATATCGGCGCGCATTCGGCCGGCGTCTAAAACCGCTAGGGAGATTACAGCCGGGATCAGCCTGGCTCCGGCTCCGTGAACCAGTTCCGCCATGGCCGTGACATCCTCCAGAATCCCGTAGTAATTGGGCTGCTGTACGTAGAAACAGGCCGTCGTCTCATCAAGCATCTCCTTAAGCGCCTCTAAATCGACGCTTCCGTCCTTTGAAGGAACCAGTTCCACGTGGGCGCCTCTGCCGTGGCAGTACGTCTCCATGGCCGCCAGCACATCCGGATTAGCCGTGTCCGCCGCCAGGACTCTGACTCTCTTCCGTTCCCGGCACATGAATACGCTCTCCGCGGCGGCTGAAGCTCCATCGTAGACCGACGCGTTGGCCGCGTCCATGCCGGTCAGTTCACAGATCATGGTCTGGTACTCGAAGATAGCCTGTAAATTTCCCTGGCTGATCTCCGCCTGATAGGGCGTATAGGCGGTGACAAACTCCTCTTTGGAGACCACCTCCTTAACTATGGCAGGTATGTAGTGGCGGTACGCCCCCGCTCCGCGGAACACATGGTCAAACACACGGTTTTTTCCCGCCAAAGACTCCATCTGCCTGCGCAGTTCAAGCTCTGATTTGCCCTCCGGGATGGAGAGCCGCCCCTTTAACTTCACTGAATCCGGCACACAGCCGAACAGATCATCGTAATCTTTATAACCGATTTCATCGAGCATCGCCTTCTGCTGATGATCGGTACTGGATAAGTAAGACCCCATTTGCATTCTCCTTTTTGCCCTTTTACAGCTGCATCTAACGTTCTTATTCTTTGACGAACTCCTCGTATTCCTCCGCGCTCATCAGCTCTTCCTGATCCCCAATATCGGATACACGGATCATCCAGGCCCCGTACGGATCGGAATTGATGCTTTCCGGACTGTCCAGCAAGTCTTCGTTGATTTCCGCAACCACGCCGGTGATCGGGGAATAGACATCGGAAACTGCCTTTACGGACTCCACATCGCCGAACGCCTCGCCTGCCGTCACCTCATCCTCCGGCTCCGGAAGATTAACGAATACGAGATCTCCCATCTGATCCTGCGCATAGTCTGTCATACCGATTCTGGCTGAACCGTCCTCTAAAAATTCGACCCACTCGTGAGATTTTGCATACTTTAAATTTTCTGGATATGTCATTGTTTTTCCTCCATATTATAATTTATATTTTTGTGAAATTTCTATTTCGTTCTTTTGTAGAAAGGAAGCGGAACTACCTCTGCTTCGATCCGGCGTCCTCTTACGTCCGCCTCTGCCTTCGTACCAGGCACTGCATACTCTTTCTTTACCAAAGCCATGGCAACCGGGCATTTTAAGTAAGGAACGTGGGTTCCCGATGTGGTGATACCGATCTCTTCCCCATTTGCATAGACGGTCTCATGTTCCCGGATAATACCCCGGCCGGTCACTTTTAAGCCGACTCTCACCCGTGTGGGTTCTCCCTTTGCCTCGATGGCCGCTTTTCCGATAAAGTCTTCCTTCTTCATCTTCACCGCAAAGGAGAGTCCCGTCTCCAGCGGAGTGATGGTGTCATCCATCTCGTGGCCGTATAAAGGCATGGCCGCTTCCAGTCTCAGCGTGTCTCTGGCTCCCAGTCCGCATGGAATCAGACCCTCCTCTTTTCCCGCCTCCATCAGTGCCTCAAAAAGCTCCGGCGCCTTCCCGGCATCCATGTAGAGCTCGTATCCGTCTTCCCCGGTATAACCGGTCTTCGATACGATACAGCGGATTCCTGCCACCGGACGGTCTATAAGGCAGGTGTAATATTTTACCGGCAGATTCTCTTTGTCTGTCAGTTTTAGCAGAATCTCTTCTGCCTTCGGACCCTGGAGCGCCAGCTGGCCGACTTCCGCCGATATATCCTTCAGTTCAGCGCCGGGAAGCTTATGGGCCATCATCCATGCGAAGTCCTTATCTTTGTTGGATGCGTTCACCACGATAAAATAGTGATTGTCTCTGATCTTGTAAACGATCAGGTCATCCACCACGCCGCCCTCCTCGTTGCACATGGGGCTGTATCTGGCCTGGCCGTCCACCATGCTGGTAAAATCATTGGTCAGCAGATGATTTAAATTGTCGAGCGCCGCTTCGCCCTCACACAGGATCTCCCCCATATGGGACACGTCGAACAGGCCGCAGGCCGTCCTCACCGCCATGTGCTCCGCGATCACTCCGGTCCCATACTGCACCGGCAGAAGAAATCCGGCAAACGGCACCATCTTTCCCCCGTACTTTACATGAGTATCATATAAAGTTGTCTTACATTCCATGTTTCCCTACCTCCAATCAAGATCGTTAAATTTTGGACATAAAAAAGACATACAACAAAAATAAGAATTGTCATATGCCCCGTCTTCGTACCTGAAAGATTACCTTCAGCCGTCGCCGTTCCTTTTCTGATCCAGTCCACGGCTGCTGTGTCCGGTCTGAGGAACATACGGCTGGAAAGCTGCCTCGTCGGTGGTGTCCATCACCTTTCCAGAGGTTCGTCCAAATCCGGTCCTTTTGCCTGAGAGTTTTTCTCACCTTCGGCTCCGCCAGTCAAGGCGGTCTCTCCCGAACTCTTCATCCGAATATTCAATTTACGAGTAAAGTATAACATGTATGGCAGGGAGCCGCAAGCGATTTTTGTGCATATTTTACGATTTCTTCTTTCTCTGTCTTCGTTTTGCTATAGCTGCCAAAAATGTGATTTTGGACGATTCCGGGGATGACTTCTCTCTCCGGTTATGCTAAAATAAAGCCATGAAACGAAAGGGGACTTCTGCAAATGAACAAAAGCAAAACCTTCAGCTACGAATACGATGAATATGAAGACGGGACAAAGGGAGCCCACACTCTGATTGATGATCTTCTTGCCGACCCTGATTTTTCCGGACTGACAGAGCTTTCCATAGGAAACTGGGGCGACTGCTGGGAGGAAAGCTGCCAGCCAATCATCGACGGAATTATTTCACACGCAAAAGAATTTTCCCATATCCGCAGCCTCTTTATCGGAGACATGGATTTCGAGGAGTGCGAGGTATCCTGGATCATTCAGGGCAACTATGGCGGCTTATGGGCGGCGCTTCCGGAGCTGACGGAGCTGACCATCAAGGGAAGCACCGATCTGGAGTTGGGCGCTGTCTCTCATGAGAAACTGGAATCGCTCACCATCATCTGCGGCGGACTTCCGAATTCTGTCATCGAGTCCGTGAAAAATGCGCGGCTGCCCGGCTTAAAAAAGCTGATTCTCTACATAGGAAGCGATAATTACGGCTTTAAGGGCGACTGTGAGACCATCCGTTCTCTGCTTGACACCATGGATTTTCCGAAACTGGAGTATTTAGGGATTGTTGACAGTGAGATGCAGGATGAGATGACGGAAACCGTACTGGGGAGCCGCTATATGGACCAGATCCACACACTGGACTTGTCCTGCGGGACTCTGTCTGACAAGGGAGGGGCCCTTCTTCTTGAAGCGCTGCCCGCGCATCCCAATATCCAGAAGCTGGATGCCCACTACCACTACTTAAGCACCGGGATGATGCAGCGTCTGGCCGCGCTTCCGATCGAGACGGAGCTGTCCGAACAGAACAAACCGGATAACTACCGCGGCGAGGTCTGGATGAACGCCATGCTGACAGAATGAGAACCGCGGTGCTGCTGGGAAACCGGGACACGAAGCGAACCATCTACTTTGAAAAGGCGGCCCGCCAAAACGGACTGCCCTTTCTGTTTCTGGAGTGGGAGGAGTGGAGGCGCTGCGGTTTTCCCTCTGACAGCGAATTGTTTGTAAAGATCGATCCTCCGGTCTGGACCGATTGCCATCTCTCCGGCCTCAATGATCTGGTCGGCTCCTACCGCAGTGATTTGAAGGCATTGGAAAAGGAGGCGTCAGTCTCCCAATTCCTAAATCCGCCTCGCGCGCTCATGGAGCTGCTTGACAAGACCAGATGCAAGCAGGTACTAAAGGAGGCCGGTCTTCCCGTTACCCAAAGCCTGGGAGAAGGCATCGGGGACAGCAAAGCGCTTCTCTCCCGCATGAAGGACTTGCGGATATTTTCGGTCTTTATCAAACCGGTATCCGGATCCGGCGCGGCCGGGGTCACGGCATTTCGATTCCAGCCAAAGACCGGACGCATGGCCGCCTACTCCTGCGCCGCACCCGATCAGGCAGCATTAAAACCGGAGCGTTCCTCTTCTTTCCGACCGCCGCTTATCAATACGAAGAGACTTCACACCATCACGGAGTCTGCAGAAATCATGGATTTTTTAGACAGTCTGCTCTCCCTCGGATGTATTGTGGAACGGTGGTACCCGAAGGCGGACTTTCAGGGTTTTTCCTACGACTTGAGGGCGGTCTGCCAGGACGGAGCCCTCGATTTTCTGCTGGCACGGCTGTCGAAAGGGCCTGTCACCAATCTCCATTTAAACAATCATCCGCTGGAGGCCTCCCGGCTGGCGCTGCCGGAAGACGTCACTTCAACCATAAAAGAGCTCTGCCGGAGGGCCTGCGGCTGTTACCCCGGCCTTCGCAGCGCCGGGATCGATATTCTCCTGGAAAAAGGCAGCTTAAAGCCACGGATCATCGAGATGAACGGACAGGGCGACCTGCTTTACCAGGATATTTATGATAAGAATGAAATTTACAGCCACCAGGTCAGGATGATGAAGGCATGGCTGGAGCAGGGAGGTGCTTTATGAGCGATGATGCCATACATGATGATTTAAAGAATGATAATTTGATGCACGAAAATGTCACGTGCCAAGAAGCACTACGCGAGGTCCCGGCCGGCTTATTTGGCCGGACGCTGAACGCCCTGCAGCCGGATGTCGATATGAATAAAATCGCAGGCAGCCATGACATCCTTTTTATCTGCCTCGACACCCTGCGCTACGATGTGGCCGCAGAGGAGGAAGCAAAAGGTACGACGCCGGTACTGAACCGGTATGGCCCCTGGGAGAAATGCCAGGCTCCCGGCAATTTCACCTATCCCTCCCACCACGCCATGTTCGCCGGATTTCTGCCCTGCCCTTATGATGCCAAAAGCATCGCGGACCGGCAGCCTCTCTTCTTCCCGGTAAACGCGGGTATGGGAAAGAGAGCGCCCGCCGGCGCCTTTGGATTTTCCGGGGCGACCATCATGGAGGGTCTGGAGAAGGCCGGCTACGACACCTGGTGCGTGGGCGGCGTGGCATTTTTCGACAAACGCTCCGATCTGGGCCGGGTATTTCCCGGATATTTCCGACACAGCTACTGGAATCCTTCCTTTGCCTGTCCCGTCAAGGACAGCACCCGCAATCAGGTGGATTTTCTCTTAAAGAAGATCGAAAAAGCAGACAGGAGCATTCCGGTTTTTCTCTACTTAAACATCGACGCTATCCATTACCCCAACTACTTTTATCTGGATGGCGCCGTTCATGACAGCCTTGAGAGCCATGGCGCAGCTCTGCGCTATGTGGATGGCCAGCTGGGCCGGCTGTTTGAACGCTGGAAGTCGGTGCGGGGCAGCACCTTTGTGATCTGCTGTTCCGATCATGGAACGTGTTACGGGGAAGACGGCTGCCAGTTTCACGGCATCAATCACCCGGCCGTAACCACGGTTCCCTATAAGCATTTTACCCTTTAAGGTCAGGAGTTCGACACCCATGAATATGAAACGATATACGCAGTATATGTACAGCTATCCCCATAAGACGGCCTATGGTCCCCTGGAAGGAGTTACTCTGAATCAGTATCTTCCCGATCTGGCTGGTCCCGGGCATGGTCTCTACCTCCATCTCCCCTTCTGTGAGACGAAATGCGGTTACTGCAACTTATTCTCCGTCACAGGGCAAGGGGAGACGGCCATAGACCGGTATTTAGACACCGTGGAACGGCAGCTTCGCCAGTACGAGCCGCTTTTTGCCTCTGCAAAATCCCTTTTTACCAGCCTCACGATTGGAGGCGGAACCCCGTTGCTGCTGACGGAAATGCAGCTGGAACGGTGCTTTGCCATGATACGGCGTTATACACAGCTCGCCCGGGACACGGAAATCATCATCGAGACGGCGCCGAATCAGACGGCGAAGCCGAAGCTTGCTCTGCTGAAGGACGCCGGTGTCACGAGAGTCAGCATGGGCATTCAAAGCTTTTTCGATGAGGAGCTGAAGGTCCTTAAGAGAAGCCACCGGGCAGAGAAGGCCAGAGAATCGCTGAATCTCTTGATGAACAGCGGTTTTTCCAGGGTCAATGCGGACTTCATCTACGGCGTACCGGGACAGAGCGTGTCCTCCTTCCTCTCCTCGGTAAAAGAAGCGGTATCCTTCGGCCCTGACGAGCTGTTTCTTTATCCTCTGTACGTAAAACACGGCGCAGCGCTGGAACAGGAATTAAACCGCGGCCTCGTTCTGGATGAGGACCTGGCCTTCCGCCAATATGAAGCGGCCGCGGAATGGCTGGCCTCGCACGGTTACCGTCAGGATTCCATGCGCCGGTTCGTCAGGCCGGAATCGCCCGGGGGCAGCAGGGAATTTTCAGACTGCGGCTTTGGGAGTACGCTGTCACTGGGATGCGGCGGCAGAAGCTACCTGGGAAACCTTCATTCCTGTACTCCCTATGCCGTCACAAGAGAAAGCTGCTTAGAGCAGCTGGTCCAATACGAAGAGACCACGGATTTCTGTACAGTCACCCATGGGATTCTGCTGTCGGAAGAGGAGCAGAAA
>NZ_JBKVCZ010000028.1:0-64372 GCF_046966825.1 Hungatella sp.
GCAGAAGCACGGAGAACTGCTTACATGGTTTACGGAAAGCTATTTAGACCGGATTATGGAAAATGAAGATGGAACACTGAGTGGGAATCTGGAACGGTGGAAGGCATTGGGAGCCACGGAGTGTGAACCGGCAGGGGAGGGCGGAATACTTTCCGCCCTCTGGAATTTATCCGGGGCATACATGACGGGCATCGAATTTTCACTGCGCCAGATTCCTGTCAAACAGGAGACAATTGAGGTCTGCGAGCGGTACGATTTAAACCCGTACAGGCTTTATTCGGACGGCTGCCTGCTCTTTGTCACAGACAACGGCGGTGAGATGGTTCTGGCCCTGGAACGGGAAGGAATCCACGCTGCGGTGATTGGACGGGTGACGGAAGGCATCGGAAGAATCATCCGCCACGGAGAAAGCTCCGGTTACTTAGACCGGCCCGCGGAGGATGAGATTCATAAAGTATTATAAGCAATCATTATAATAAATCATTTTAATCAGGAGGTAAGGTTATGAGAGAGAAGATATTGGCGGTTATTGAAAAAAACAGCAGAATCGACTTGAAGGATCTGGCGGTTCTTTTAGGGGAAAGTGAGGCCGCGGTCGCCAATGAGATCGCCGAGATGGAAAAAGAGCATATCATCTGCGGTTACCATACCCTGATTAACTGGGACAATACCAGTGATGAAAAAGTGGTTGCCTTAATCGAAGTTAAGGTAACGCCGCAGAGAGGCATGGGATTCGACAAGATTGCGGAGCGCATCTATCAGTACAGCGAGGTAGAATCAGTTTATCTGATGTCAGGCGCATATGACTTTACCGTATTTATCGAGGGAAGAACCATGAGACAGGTAGCACAGTTTGTCTCAGAGAAGCTCTCTCCGATGGAATCCGTATTAAGCACAGCAACTCACTTTGTACTTAAAAAATACAAGGATCATGGCACCGTACTCGAAGAAGAGGCGCAGGATGAAAGGATGTTGATTACCCCGTGAGAAATCCATTATCTGAAAGAATCGTAGAGATTCCGCCATCAGGAATCCGTAAATTTTTTGACATTGTAAGTGAAATGAAGGACGCGATATCCCTGGGCGTCGGTGAACCGGACTTCGAGACTCCGTGGCATATCAGGGAAGAGGGAATCTATTCTCTGGAGAAAGGGCGCACATTCTATACGTCCAACGCCGGTTTGAGGGAATTGAAGGTTGAGATCAGCAGCTACTTAAAGAGACGCTTTGATGTTACATACGATCCGGACCATGAGGTGATGGTGACGGTGGGCGGCAGCGAGGCCATTGACGTGGCTCTGCGCGCCATGCTGGACCCGGGCGACGAAGTGCTGATTCCGCAGCCCTGTTTCGTTTCCTATGTGCCGTGTACCATTCTGGCAAACGGTGTGCCGGTTCCGATTCCGCTGGAGGAAAAGGATAACTTTAAGCTGACAAAGGAAAAACTGCTTTCATATATCACCCCGAAGTCGAAGATTCTCGTTCTGCCGTTCCCGAACAATCCAACCGGCGCGGTAATGACCGCGGAGGAGCTGGCTGTTATCGCGGAGATCGTCATCGAGAAGGATCTTTTTGTGCTGACAGATGAGATATACGGGGAGCTGACGTATGGAATGGAGCATACCACCATCGCATCCTTCCCGGGCCTTAAAGAGCGTACCGTGCTGATTAACGGATTTTCCAAGGCTTACGCCATGACAGGCTGGCGTCTCGGCTATCTGGCCGCACCGGCTGTTATTCTGGAACAGATGTTAAAGATTCACCAGTTCGCCATCATGTGCGCGCCGACCACCAGCCAGTACGCTGCCATCGCGGCTCTGCGGGACGGGGACAAGGACGTGCAGATGATGAGAGAGTCATACGACCAGAGACGCCGTTTTCTCATGAACGCGTTTAAGGAGATGGGACTGGAATGCTTTGAGCCCAACGGCGCATTTTACGCATTCCCCAGCATTAAGCGTTTCGGCATGACCTCCGATGAGTTCGCTACAAGGCTGCTCCAGGAGGAGAAGGTGGCTGTCGTTCCGGGAACGGCGTTCGGCGACTGCGGTGAGGGATATCTGCGTGTTTCCTATGCATACTCTTTAAAGAGCTTAAAAGAGGCGCTGGGACGTATGGAACGCTTTGTGAAGAGACTGGACGGAAAGGCATAGAATCAATATGAACGTTGTATTACTGGAACCGGAGATGCCGGCCAATACCGGCAATATCGGAAGAACCTGTGTGGCCACGGGGACGAAGCTTCATCTCATCGAGCCGCTGGGATTTAAACTGAATGACAAGCTGATCAAGAGGGCTGGACTGGACTACTGGGATAAGCTGGATGTGACGGTTTACTGTGATTACCAGGATTTCCTGGACAGGAATCCGGGAGCAAAGATTTATATGGCTACGACGAAGGGGCTTCATGTTTATTCGGACGTGGAGTATGAACCGGACTGTTTCCTGATGTTTGGGAAAGAGAGCGCCGGTATTCCGGAGGATATTCTCCTGGAGAATCAGGAACAGTGTGTGCGGATTCCCATGTGGGGAGACATACGCTCGCTGAACCTGTCAAACTCGGTGTCGATTGTGCTGTATGAGGCACTTAGACAGAACGGGTTTGAGAAGATGACCATGCAGGGGCAGCTGCACCATCTGCATTGGAAAGAGTAAGCATGACAGTGTGTATAGAATAAGAGCGGGTATCAAATAAACAGAAAAAAGGAAGGCTGAGTCATTCAGCCCTCCTTTTTTCTGTTTTATTAAAGATTAGTAGATTTCGGAAGGCTGAATATAAATTCTGTTCCAACGCCCTCTGTGCTGACCACATCAATGTTCTCACCGTGAGACTGGATGATCTCCTTTACGATCGCCAGGCCAAGGCCGGTTCCCTTCTTATCTTTTCCGCGTGATAAATCAGACTTGTAAAAACGTTCCCATATCTTCTTTATGCTGTCCTTCGGGATACCGATTCCGGTGTCCTTTACGGAGATAAAGATCTTTTCGTATTTCCCGGAAGCCTGGATGTAGATGGTGGAATCGTGGTGGCTGAATTTGATGGCATTGTCGATCAGGTTGTACATGACCTGCTGAATCTTCCCGAGATCGGCGTAAACCATCTGAATATTGTTGGAGAAGGTCAGGTCGAAGTTGATATTCTTCTCCTCACACGTTCCCTCAAAGGACGCCGCCGTGTCCTTGATTACCCGGTTGATGTCGAAATTCGTCCGGTTCAAATAGCCCTTGCTGTCCAGCGTGTTCAGCGTCAGCATTCCCTGCGTCAGCTTGTTTAACCGCTCGGTCTCTGTAATCACCCGGGTTAAATACTTCTCATACATCTCCGGAGGGATGGTGCCATCCAGAATGGCCTCTAAGTATCCTTTGATGGAGGTCAGCGGGGAGCGGAAATCATGAGACACATTGGCGATAAATGTCTTCTGGTATTCCTCCATCTTGTTCAGCTCATCCGACATATAGTTTAAGGTGGCCGCTAAATATCCCATCTCGTCTCTGGTATTCACATCAATGTGGTACGTTAAATTCCCCTGAGCGTATTCGTTGGCGCCCGCCGTGATCTTTTTCAGCGGGAAGTATACCGTCTTTGTAAAGACGAGAAGGATGATCAGGGAGAGGCCGAATACCACAGCGAGTGTAATGTATACAATATTCAAAATGCCATCTCTCGTATTCTGCAGAACAGAGAGCGGCATATGGATGACCACATAGCCGTAAGTCGTGTAATTCCCGGTAATGGGGGCGTGGACACTCAGTACATCATAGGTGAACTGGTCATAGAATGTGCCGATGGTATACGACTTGTTGCCGGCCGCCGTGGGATCGAAGCGGTCGATGACCCGGCCGGTCCGCTCTGACTGGTCGCTGTCCACCACAATCTTTCCCTGGCGGTCGATGATCCAGATCTGGGCGTGGAGGTAATGGGCGGATCCCACCAGCTGAGGGTAGGATGAGATCAGATCCATGTCTTTTCCATGGTACATGCCGCTGTAGGTGGAGGCGATCTGATTGGCTTCATCGTACAGCGAATCAGCCTGTTCGCGGATCAGGTAGCGCTCCGTCATCCGGGAAGACAGGGTGGCAATTGAGGCAAAACCTAAAAGGCCGAATACCAGGTAGCCGAGAATAAACTTGTAATAAAGGGAATGAGTCATTGTGATTCTCCATTTTCATTGATCTGTAGGTATCATTCGATATGATAAATTAAGTATAATACTTTTTGACCATTAAGTCACTACGGATTTTAACGGACGGGGAGAAAGACTGTTACTAATTTACTTTTCATGGAACAAAACGAATGCTCCGCCCTTCCGGCAGTGAAACCGGTTGGCGGAGCATTCACTCTGTTCTGGAAAATCCGTTTATTTTGCAGGCTGAATATCGGTGACAACGGTATCGAGGTTGTCCGGGGTGGGCAGTCCGTTGGTATAGCTCACGGCTATTTTATCTCCGGACTTGATGTCTTTGTACTCTTCACTCTGTGTTTCATCCAGTGGGAAGACGTACGCTTCCTCGCCCTCTTCCGCAACAATGGTAATCATAAAGCCTTTGTTTTCCTCTACAACTCCCGTTACAGTACCTTCGCTGCTCTGGGAATCTCCTGTGGAATCGGAGCCGGAATCGGCAGCACCGGATTCGTCCCTGGTGGTTGCGCTGGCGGAAGTTTCCGTCTTTGCGGATGTAGTCGGGGCAGCCGCTTCCTTTTTCGATGAGCATGCGGCCGCAGATAATGCGAATACCAGGACAGCTGCGATGATTAATAATTTCTTCTTCATAATAATCCTCCATATGATGTTTTTTAATTACAGAGAATTAGACGTGGAAGAGAAGTAAAAAGTTGCAAAGGATGGAAAAAATGTCTCAGCCACTTATCGACATGGCGGGCAAAGTTATCCACAATAATGTGGAAATGTCTGTGGATTAATTGTTAATATCTGAAAATTGTGTAAACTGGGATGTGGAAAACGTAAAAAAGGGAATGAAGAGTGTGGATAACGGAAAGATATGGAGGAAAGAGGGAAAATACGGAAAGATTTTATTTGAAATAACTGAAATTACTACCAATTTACTACTTGCAGAATTAGCTTTGATATGCCATCAAAATCTTTATGATGATATTCCAATACTGTCTCGCATCCGTGCTCCGAAACTTGATTTGTACTGTCTGTTTCCTGCTGCCTGGCAGAGTGTCAAGCTGTCGCTGTATGGATCAATAGCCGTTTTGTCATAATCAATCACCCTGTTACATTTTACAGTTCCTTTTGGCAGTCAACACAGTTCTTAATATTAGCTTAAATAAGACATATTATTTGTATGCTGCTTCTTGAATTTACTTAACTGACCGTATATAATTGCAAACGTGTATGCTAAAATTTAAACTTTTTGAAACGTTATAGAATTGTTATTTTCGTATGTTACCTTTTTCCTGTAAGAAAATCTGGCTTATAGGAAAGGGCTATACACATGAGAGATTTAATACTGGAAACAAAAAATTTATCAAAAAAATATGGGCAACAGATGGCGGTAGAAAACATTTCGCTGCAAATCAAAAGAAATACAATCTATGGGTTGCTTGGCCCGAATGGTGCTGGAAAATCTACGATACTAAAAATGATTATAGGTTTGATGCGGCCTACAAGTGGCCAAATTTATTTTAAAGGACAGTTATGGAAAGCAGAGTGTCTTTCAGAAATTGGTGCGTTAATTGAAACTCCAGCTTTGTATGGAAACCTTACCGCAGAAGAAAATCTCTTAGTCCATACGAAATTGCTAGGGTTACCGAAATCACGAATTAAAGAAGTTCTTGAAGCGGTAGACCTTGTTGACACAGGAAAAAAAAGAACTTCTCAGTTCTCGTTAGGGATGAAACAGCGTTTGGGGATAGCAATTGCACTTCTAAACAATCTGGATTTGTTGATTTTAGACGAGCCTACAAATGGTCTTGACCCTTTTGGAATTCAAGAATTGCGGGAACTCATACAATCTTTTCCTCAAAAAGGTATTACCGTGATACTCTCCAGTCATAACTTATCAGAAGTATCACAGGTTGTGGATGATATTGGTATAATTAGTGGGGGCAGACTTCTTTTTCAAGGGACACCCGACCCTAATAAGGATTTGGAGGAATTTTTTACAGATGTCATTATTAAAGGAGGGAAAAGGTAATGAAAGGACTGCAATCCGAACTTGTTAAATATCGAAGAACCTTTACAGGTAAACTGATTATTCTCATGCCGATTTTTTTCGGTATTTATGCAAGTATCATTCAAATTTTGATGAAGAACCCTTTAGCACAGGCAAACAATAACACGGCTATTGAATGGTCAACATTCCTTGCAATTATATTCAATTGGTGGTCAGTTATATTTTTACCTTTAGGATTTGCTCTTTTTGCAGTGTTAATAGCTTCTCAAGAAAAAAAAGCAGGAAATTACCGCGCGTTACGCGCTCATAATATATCTCCTGCAATGATATGGGTAAACAAAATTGTGGGCATGGGATTTTACAGTTTTCTATCAACAATGACTCTTATAATTGTAACAATTATATCTGGATTATTGACTGTAAGAGGAACAGTTCCAATTGATAAAATTATTTTAGGGGGAATTACTTGTTGGATTACTTCCCTTGTATTGATTTCCATTCAATTATGGGCAGCAACATATGGAAATATCTTTATGAGTATGGGGATTGGCTTTGCAGGTATGCTTTTAGGGGTATTCCTTGCCCCAACAAATTATTGGATAGCATTTCCATGGAGTTGGGCAACTAGATTGATGTGTCCAATTATTGGCGTTCATCCCAATAACACTTTGTTAGTGGCAGGTGACTCACTTTTTAATGCTTCTGTGATTCCAATGGGAATTACTGTATCGTTGCTTACATTTTTCATCTTTTCACTTATTACTGCTTTATGGTTTGAAAGAAAAGAGGTTAAGTAATGAACATTTTAGTTTCAGAATGGCTTCGGACAAAGCGAACAGCTATTCGTTGGCTTACCTTTTTTATGCCATTTTTTGTAGCAGTATGTGCTATAATCTATATTACCTTTCGTAAGGGTACTACACAAGAATTTATATTTGAAGGCTTTTTTACAATATGGACAGCGGTGATAATACCTGTTGGAGCAGGCGTTCTATCAGGTTATATTGTCTACGAAGAAGAAATGGCTGGCAATTTCAATGGTTTTTTAAGTAGTGGTATCTCTCGTACCAAACTTTACTTAGGAAAGTTTCTGTTGCTGTTCTTTTGCTCAGCAATATGTACATTTATAGCGGTTTGTGTTCTATATATTGGTATTAACTATGTTGTTTTTGATAGCGCTAATATAATGATATTTTTGTCGGCAGCCGTCCTTGCTGTTACCGGAACACTCCCTTTACTCGCACTTCATTTATGGGTTAGTTTTGCACGAGGAATGGGAGCTTCTATTGGAATTAGTTTTGCTGGTATCTTGATGGCTGTATTATTCGGGACAACAAATCTTGGAGATAACATTTGGATGTTTATACCGTGGGCATGGCCTGTAAAATTAGGGATGCTTCCGGGAACACATTTTATTATGAATAGTGGCGTAATCTCTTCAAGTGAGATTATTAATAATACAACGAGAACTGCTTTAGTAGGCTTGGTTGTTGTTGTAGCTGCTTTACTTTTATTTTTACTTTTAGGAATTCTTTGGTTTCGAAAGTGGGAAAATAGTTAAAGGGGGGAGAACATTGAGTAAAATTTTAATTATTGATGATGAAAAAGAACTTGTATCACTGCTCGAGAACAGACTAAAAGCAAGAGGACATGATGTGCTGACCGCGCATGATGGTCAATCTGGCATTGGGTTATCAAAGAAACAACCTGATCTTATTATTTTGGATATCATGATGCCAGGGATAGATGGTTTTGAAGTATGCAGAGCAATTCGCTCTGATGTACTTTGCCCCATACTCTTTTTAAGTGCCAGACAGTCTGAAACTGATAAAGTTAAAGGATTAACTCTAGGAGGGGATGACTATATTACAAAACCATTTGGCCTACGCGAATTGATGGCTCGTATTGAAGCAAATTTACGCAGAGAAGAACGCTCGCAATATATCAATGAAGAACATAAACGTGCAAAATTGTATTTTGGCTCCCTTTCTATTGACTTGCATGGACAAAACGTAAGAATCAACGATACAAGCATAGATTTAACGAAAAGAGAATACGAAATAACCGAATTGTTAGCGCTTCACGCTGGTCAGGTCTTTTCCAGGGAACAGATTTACGAAAAGATATGGGGATATGACGCGGGAGGTGATTCATCAACTGTTGTAGAACGCATTAAAATAATTCGTTCTAAATTTGCTGCAATTGCGCCAGAGAAAAATATAATCTCAACAGTTTGGGGTATCGGATATAAATGGAATAAACAATAGGAGGGAAATGAAAAAAACATCACTTGCCGTTCAATTTCGTCAAACTTTTGTGTTGATTGTAATTTTAAGTATTATCGCTTCAATAACTACTATTGCGCTTTCTGCTTTTTTACTAGTTCTTTCTATGAATAAAACGATATATCCTCCTAATTTTTACGAAAAGCAGATACCTTTTGTAGAAGCATATATTCGTTCTGAAAATGTAAATATATTATTACAATCTGGTAAATCTGGAATAGAAGATGTAATTCAAGGTGATGGGCTATTTTACCAAGTAGTAGATAACAACGGTGATATTCTATATGGTACATTTCCTGTAAAACTATATGAAACAAAAGAGGAGCTTCTTAATGAGTTAATTAATTTAACTGTTTTGCGCCATAAATATTATGTCAAAACGGTTCCGATTGAGGAAAATGGAGGATTTAAAGGCGCTGTATTGCTGGCTTATAAAATCAAAATGACATTTATAAATACAGCCGGAAAGCTTGTTGCAGCTTTTTTCTCCTTATCCCTAATTTCGCCTTTTATCTATTTATTCGGGTTTACACTTATTATCTCTAAAAAATTTTCAAAAGAAATAAATTATCCTTTGCAACTATTGGCTGAAGCCTCAAGGAAAATTAAAGATAAAAACCTTGATTTTGAAATTGAGTATCATTCGGATAATGAATTAGGAAAACTTTGTGAAGCATTTTCTGATATGCAGATCGAATTAAAAAAGTCACTCTCTACACAGTGGAAGATGGAACAAGAACGTAGTGAAATGGTTGCGTCATTGGCGCATGACCTTAAATCTCCACTTTCTATCATTATGGGATATACGGATGCGTTGATTGAAGATAATTCCAGTGGGAATGAAGAATTAAAAGAATATCTGACTATTATCCGCGATAATACTGAAAGAAGTGCTAATCTTGTGCGCCAAATGCAATATATATCTGATTTAGAAAGAAAAAGCTCGGAGTTATGCCTTACTCCTATAAATCTAAAAGATTTCTTGCAGAAAAAAGTCAATGAGTATACACTTCAAGCTATAAAAAAAGGAATCAATTTAACTTGGATAATGCAGCCAGAGGTACATTGTGAAATTCAGATAGATACTGACAAACTTACTCGCATCTTTGATAACATTATTTCAAATAGCTTACAATACACACCACATGGTGGACATATAGATATTGACGTTAGGATGAATGGGCAAAAAATCGTCTATAAAGTTTCTGATACTGGATGTGGATTTAGTCCAAAAGATCTGAGAAAGGCAACGCAAAGATTTTATCGTGGTGATGAAGCGCGACTAAGTGAAGGGAACCACTCTGGGCTTGGATTATACATTGTAAAACAACTAGTAGAACAACTAGGGGGAACGCTCCAGATAAAGAATGGGGAATTTGGTGGTGCCTGCGTTATGTTTTACCACCTTCTTATAATATAGTGAAACAATATTCTAATGCGGCGGCTCTGATTTTTTAGAGCCGCCGTTTCTACTTTGTTTTTCCATAATACCCATGAGTTTCATCAATTAATAAAAACATAGCTCCACCGGCGGGCAAGTCTATCTTTGAATATGAACTATCAAGGGGTGAGATCATGGATTACCCTGTTGGGTTAGAATGGCAGACAAGATGTGAGTTTAATGTGTATCAGTAATACAATTGGGGGCTCATTCGTGAAGCCTCATAACCCATATCAGGTGCTCGAATCGTATTTTGACATGTTTCCTCCCGAGAAGCTTTTTCCTCTCCACAGTACGACAGAGAATCTGGAGAAGAATACCATTGTCATTTACGTGTCGGACCATGGGGATTTCAACGGCGAGTATGGATTAATACGGAAAGGGCTGGATTTGCTGACTCATGTTCCCATGGTAATGAAAGGGCCTGATATTGTCCCTCAGGGTCGGCGCGGATTGTGCTTCGTAAGTCTTGTTGATATGTCACGAACCCTGTGCGATATGTTTGGAGCGGGCATCCGAAAGGCTACTGGTATCAGGAGTGGTCTTGTGAAGATATGGGAGTGTGAAGGATGAAGGCGATTGGAAGCCGGGGACTGGAATAAAGACTTAATGAGAATGGGAGAAGGCCGTATCCTGGCCTCCTCCCATTAAGTATTTTGCTGTTATATTTCAAATATTCTGCTGTTATACCTCAAATATCCTACCGTTTTACCTCAAATTTATAACCAATTCCCCACACTGTGGTCAATGCCCAGTTGGCGTGATCCTTAATTTTTTCCCGCAGACGTTTGATATGTACATCCACGGTTCTGGTATCTCCGATGTATTCGTATCCCCAGATGTGGTCTAATAGCTGCTCTCTGGTAAATACCTGGTTTGGTGAGGAAGCAAGGAAGTAAAGCAGCTCCAGTTCCTTCGGCGGCATCTCGATGGAGTGGCCCATATAGATGACGGAATAGTTCGTAAGGTTTACAATCAGATCAGGATACTCCACGTAATCGCCCTGCTGGTCGGTCTGGGCAGCCGCCGGCACTGCGGCCTGCTGGTAACGGCGAAGCACCGCCTTGACTCTGGCCACCAGTTCCTTTGAGTCGAAGGGCTTGATCATATAATCATCGGCGCCCAGCTCCAGGCCCAGCACCTTGTCGAAGACCTCACCTTTTGCGGACAGCATGATGATGGGAACCGGGGACTGAGCCCGCATTTCCCGGCAGACCTGATAGCCATCCATACCCGGAAGCATCAGATCGAGGAGAACCAGATTCGGTTTAAACTCCGGAAATACCCGGAGCGCCTCCTCACCGTCGTTTACAATCATCGTTTCAAAACATTCTTTCGTCAAATAAAGAGAAATCAATTCGGCGATGTTATTATCATCGTCTACGATCAATATTCTCTGTTTTTCTGCCATAGCCAAATCCTCCTTGCGTTGTATTCAGTATTCCCTTTGCTGTTCCCGGCCCCGCCGTCCTTTGCTTCCCGGTCTGTCCCGGCCCCGGCTGGCTCATGCGGCCTTTCCTGTGACTTTGCAGGGTATTAGCAATTCTTAACGCGCAAAATTTTTCGTTCAGAGAAAATCCCCACCTGTTTGAGCGCAGCGAGTTTGGGGATTTCCTCTGGTTTTTAGAAAAATTCTGCACGTTTAGAAGTGCTTATACCCGAAACCGGAACTGGAAAGGCCGCATGAGCCAGCCGGGGCCGGGACAGACCGGGAAGCAAAGGACGGCGGGGCCGGGAACAGCAATAGATTCCTATTTAAAAGTGACGATCGTTACGCCGGAATCCCCTTCGCCGAATACACCCAGCCGGAAATCTTTGACGTATTTCAGTTTTTTCAAGTGCTTATGGACCGCATTCTTGAGCGCTCCAGTGCCTCGCCCATGTACGACACGAACCTGAGGCAGGTGCGCCAGATAGGCGTCGTCTAAGTACTTATCCAGTTCCGGAATGGCCTCGTCGGTAGTCATACCGATCAGATTTACCTCCGGTGAGATGGACAGAGACTTGGACATACGGGTGGAACTGCTTCCGCTTCCTGCCTTTTTCCTGCCGTTGCCGCTTCCAAGAGTCGGGCCTGAGACGGACTGCTCATTTAACAGCTCCAGATCGCTTATATTGACGAGAGAGCGGAGAATTCCCATCTGTACATACAGATCCCCTTTGGGATTGGGAAGAGAACTCACCGTTCCATTTAAGTTCATACTGAGAACGCGCACGCCGTCGCCGAGTTTCAGCTTTTTCGGATCGATGGACTTTTGCGGCTCTTTTGCCTGGTTCTTTAAGGACAGTGAGGAATCCACTTCCTTTAATTTACCGCGGATACGGGCCCGCTCTGCTTCCAGCTCTTTTCCGACACCCGATTCGGAAGCCAGCTTGTTGATCTGGCGGATCGTCTGGTCTGCGGTATCCTTGGCGTCACGCAGTATCCGCTGAGCCTCTTCTCTGGCATCGTGGATCATCTTGTCACGCCGCTCGTCAAGACGTTCTTCCTTCTGCGTCAGCCTGGCCTTCAGCTGCTCTACCTCCATCTTGTATGACTCAATCTGGATGCGCTCCTTTTCGATGGTAACCCGGTTCTGTTCCAGATGGGTAAGCAGGTCTTCGAAGGTTTCATCCTTGGCCTCCAGGTGGGTCTTCGCATCCTCGATAATGTAATCGGGAAGCCCCAGCTTCGATGAGATGGCGAAGGCGTTGCTCTTGCCCGGGACACCGATCAGAAGACGGTAGGTGGGCTGCAGCGTCTCCACATTAAATTCACAGCAGGCGTTTTCAACGCCCGGCGTGGTCAGGGCAAAGACCTTCAGTTCGCTGTAGTGAGTAGTCGCCATGGTACGGCATTTCATGTTGTGTAAAAATGACAGGATAGCGATGGCAAGCGCCGCGCCCTCGGTCGGATCCGTTCCAGCCCCCAGCTCGTCGAAAAGGCAGAGTGAGCGGCTGTCGGCCTGACCGAGAATCTGTACGATATTGGTCATATGGGCGGAGAAGGTGCTGAGGCTCTGCTCAATACTCTGTTCATCTCCGATATCTGCAAACACTTCATCAAAAACGGAAAGCTCCGAGCCGTCGAAAGCCGGTATATGGAGACCGGCCTGTCCGATCAGTGTAAATAATCCGACGGTCTTCAAGGAGACGGTTTTACCGCCCGTGTTGGGGCCTGTGACGACCAGCAGATCGAAATCCCTTCCCAGATGCACGGTGATGGGAACGACCCTTGACGGGTCTAAAAGCGGATGGCGGCCATCCTTGATGTGGATGACGCCCTTCTTATTAAAACGCGGCTCGCTGGCCTGATAGTGCCGGGAGAGCGCCGCTTTTGCAAAGATGAAGTCCAGTTTTGTGAGAACCTGGAAATCGGCCAGCAATTCGTCCTGATACGGGACCAGCTGATTGCTTAAATCGGCCAGTACCATCTCGATTTCCTTCTGTTCCTGTATTTCCAGAGCGCGCAGGTCGTTGTTCAGCTTTAAGATTGCCATGGGTTCGATGAAAAGAGTGGAACCGGTGGCAGACTGGTCGTGAACCATGCCTGGGACATTGGATTTGTGTTCGGATTTGACGGGGAGACAGTATCTTCCGTCACGCATGGTGATGACTGCGTCCTGTAAGTAAGTTCTGTTGGAATTCAGGATAGAATTCAGCTGCGTGTGAATCTTATCATGAATGTTCTTCATGGAACGCCGGACGTGGTGGAGACCCGGGCTGGCGTCGTCGCTGACCTCTTCCTCGGAAAGGATGCAGCGCTTGATCTCCGTATTTACCGGGGTCAGAGGTTCCAGTACGGAAAAAAGCTGTTCCAGCGAATCCTCCGGAAGCTCGGAATCCTCATGCCGTCCATATGATTTGGCGCGGGCCGCGGTAGTAAGTAAGGCGCTGACGGAGAGAAGCTCCACGATACCGAGTGAACTCCCCACCTCCAGCCGTTTTAAGGAGGCGCGGATATCTTTGACGCCTCCGAATGAAATGCCGCCTTTCTGGCGTACCCTGGTCACCGCGTCGGTAGTTTCCCGCTGAGCGGTGACGATCTCATCGTAGTCGATGGAAGGTATCAGCTTGCGGCAGAGTTCTTTTCCCGATTCACAGGAAGCGTACTCCACCAGCTGAGCTATAATTTTATCGTATTCTAACGTTCTTAATGCTTTCTGATTCATGATTCCCTTTCTCTGTTTCTAACTAATATCAGACAATGGCAGACTAATTTCTGGCAGACGCCCATATGGGCGGTAATGATTACAGTATATCATAAACACAGTACGGCCTGCAATCAAATAAATCCCTTAGTTTTGATACAGCAACGAGAAATATACCAGTGAAACCGTGAGTCAGAAAATCCCGCTTCAGGAAGTGATACTCCCGTTTACGACGGGGATTTTACTTGAGAAATGGTGAGAGCTCCACGCGTACGAAATATCCCTGTTCATGATGGCAGACCGGACAGGCCTTCGGGGCCTCAAAGCCGTGCTGGATGTGGCCGCAGTTTAAGCAGAGCCATCCGGTTTCCACATCGGATACAAAGAGTCTGTTCTGCTCCATGTAATCGGCAAACATCTGGAAGCGGTCTCCATGTACTTTCTCGATCTCGGAAATCAGGGAGAAGGAAGAACTGATCTGGAGGAAGCCCTCCTGCTTCGCCACCTCTGCGAAATTCTTATAAACGTCCTGATATTCCTCATACTCATTGTGGCGTGCGGCCTTTAATAAATCAACGGTCTGATCGTATAAATCCACAGGATAACCGCCATCGATAAAAATGGTCTCGCCCTTTAAGTCCTTGAGGTAATTATAAAAGATCTCCGCATGCTCTTTCTCCTGGCCTGCTGTATAGGAAAATACGGCCTGGATGACAGGAAGTCCCTCTTTTTTCGCCTGGCTGGCTGCAAAGGTATAGCGGTTTCTGGCCTGGCTCTCGCCTGCAAACGCACGCATCAGATTCTTGACTGTCTCGCTGTTTTTTAAATCGTTCAATGTAAAGTCCTCCTTGGATAATTTTTCATGTGATACCATCAGTGTCCCTCAAATTCAAGATTCTATACCAGCATATTGGTGCAGTTCACTGCGTTTCTTATCTTTTCCTTGCATAAAACAGAGAAGAAACGTATAATAGGTTTAGGTCTTCTGCAAAGGAGGGTGTGTATGCCGGATAAAAGCGGGCCAGATGATAAAAAGACGGAACCGCGCCGTTTTATCAGCGAGAAAATTGTGAGACAGCCCAGAACAAAGAGAGAGATCATGAGAAGGGCGATTGCCCTTTTATTAACTGCGGCCCTTTTCGGAATCGTTGCTGCAGTTACTTTTGTTGTTTCCAGGCCGGTGGCGGAAAAATACCTTGGTAAAGAAACCACAAGGGAGACTACTCCGGTAACAATCCCGAAAGATGACCCGGATACGACAGCGGCGGAAGAGCCCGAGACTACTCAGGCTACGACGAAGGAGTCCGAGCCTATTGAGGATCTTTTGGAGTCAGCGATGAAAAAGTATCCGTTCAGCATAGATGATTTGAATACCCTGTACGGGAATTTGAGAGCCGTTTCATTAAAAGCGGATAAAGGAATCGTGACGGTCCATTCCGTTAAGACACAGACAGACTGGTTTAATAATCCGGTCGAGAATTCAGGCCTTTTTGCTGGGGCAGTTATCTCTTCAGCCAATGAAGAACTTTTGGTGCTGACACCGGAAGGCGCAGTAGAGGCGGCAGATTCTATCCGTGTGGCATTTTCAGACGGAACGGAGGTTCAGGGAACGATCAGACAGACTGATAAGCTGTCGGGCATGGCGATTGTAAGCGTTCCGACTGCGGAACTGGGAAGGGCGCTTTTAGAAGAGGTCAAGGCGATTGAACTGGGGAATTCTTATTCCGTGAAACAGGGCGATCTGGTTATCGCAATCGGCGGGCCGGCAGGCATGGTGCATTCTACCGGCTATGGCGCTGTATCCTATATCGCGAAGAATGTTCAGATGACGGATGGAATGACCCGTATCATATACTCCGATTTAAAGAGTAATGCAGGAACCGGAACATTTCTCATGAACACGGCCGGTCAGATCATTGGCTGGGTGACAGATGAATATAAGAGCGAGGGCAGTGAAGATATGACCGTTGCCATGGCAATCTCTGATTATAAGAGCATTCTGGAGAAGATGAGCAATGGCAATGCATTTCCATACTTTGGCATCAAGGGACAGGAAGTCAGCGCGATCATGAACGAGAGCGGCATGCCGCTCGGTGTCTATGTGGTGGATGTGAATGCAGACAGTCCTGCTTATAACGCAGGCATCCAGTGCGGAGATATTATCACGGTCATGGGCGGTGAGAGTATCGTAACCATGAAGGATTTCCAGGTGAAGCTGGAAGCGGCGACACCGGGAGAGGTTCTGCCGGTAACAGTACTCAGAAGCGGCAGAGATGAATATAAAGAGATTGAATATCAGATAACCATAGGAGCCAGATAAGCTTTCCAGTACTGCTTTGCATCAACCACTGTGCCGTTGTCTGCGGAACAGTGGTTGATGCAAAGCAGTACTGGCTTCTGTGGCGCTTATAAAAGGATATGGAGGAGAGCAATGAGATATATAGAAACATTTCGGGAAGGGCTGCATATATCGGATGTATACTTATGCAAGAACAAGCAGATTGCCCTGACCAAAGCCGGCAAAGAATACGGAAATTTAATTTTACAGGATAAGACCGGTACCATCGATGCAAAGATCTGGGACTTAAATTCGCCGGGAGTAGGGAATTTCGAGACCATGGACTACGTCTATATTGACGCGGATGTGACCATGTTCCAGAATTCCAACCAGCTGAATGTGAAGCGTGTCAGAAAAGCGGAAGAAAGCGAATATATACCGGGAGACTATCTCCCTGTGTCCTCCAAAAACATCGGTGAGATGTATGAGGAACTGACCGGATTTATCAAATCCATCCGGACACCATATTATCGAAAATTGGCTGAAAGCTTCTTCGTGGAAGACAAGGCTTTTGCAAAGGCGTTTCAGTTCCACTCTGCGGCCAAAAGCGTCCATCACGGATTTGTGGGAGGCCTTCTGGAACATACATTGAGTGTTGTCAAGCTGTGCGACTATTACGCAGGCTACTATCCGCTGATCAACCGCGACTTGCTGCTCACGGCTGCCATGTTTCACGATCTGGGTAAGACGAAGGAACTCTCTGTTTTTCCGGAAAATGATTACACGGATGACGGCCAGCTTCTGGGCCATATCATCATCGGTACGGAGATGGTATCTGAGCGGATTCGTACAATTCCGGATTTCCCGGTGAAGGCGGCCACAGAGCTGAAGCACTGTATTCTGGCACACCACGGAGAACTGGAATACGGTTCACCGAAGAAACCGGCCCTTTTGGAAGCGCTGGCATTAAACTTCGCGGATAATACCGATGCGAAGATGGAGACCATGATCGAGGTATTAAAGGGCGCTGGAGATAACAATGGCTGGCTTGGGTTTAACCGGCTGTTGGAGACGAATGTGAGGAAGACATCGGAGACTTAAAGAGATACGGAAAGAATGATGTGTACATAAAAAGCATTTCCGAAAGGAGCTGCGGCCGGAGATATGTGGCCGCAGCTCCTTTCTTTTACAGATGGTAATGTTGGAACAGCTGTCTGCGCAGCGATTCATTCCCCGTGATCTGCGCGATTAAATCCAGGCGGTTCTCTTTTAAAAGGATGGAGATAAGGCTGGCCATACGGAGTTCGCCTTCCTTCTTTCCATCTGCAATCAGATCATCGATTGCCTTACACATGGTATACTCCTCCTCTCGTCCGGGAGCGGCCAAGAGCCTCATCAGCCGTCGGTTTTCTCCCAAAAGGCCCATAACTGCCGTCAGGGCGTCATCGTCCAGCTGGCATATCTGGTCATGGTTTAACGTGATATAGTTGTAAAATTTACTCTTATCTGTACTATATTTTAACATACCAAAGACCTGTTGTAAACCTGTTTTGTAATGCTCCAGGTTTTTGATGTTTCGGATATCGACGAGATTGATGCGATAGTCGGGGAGGGCGGCGAGAAGATCTGGAATACACTCTCTGGGTCCGCTTAAATCCAGCATATCGCTGAGACTTTTGGGACCATCCCATGAATTTTTTCCGCAGTAGAGTACCAGTGTGAGTATGGGGACGAGTTTATCCTGGCGGGTGATACCGGATAAAAACTCCGGACTTTTTGTAAGATCTTTCTTTTTCCTGTGTTCTTTTTGAATATCCGTAAGCTGTTCCGTATAATCCAGCGCATCATAAGTCAGAACCCGGACAGGCATACCGTAGTGTACCTCTCCCTGAGCCTCGCAGCACGCTGCGATAAAGCAGGCTCCTAAGGAGGCTTTCATCGCAATATCACGACGTCTTTGTATCGTTTGCCGTCTGCCATTGCGGTCTGTTATGACGATTCCGGATTCCAAAGATACCGGCGACAGCAGTTCTGCTTTTAGAATCTGCTTTCCGTGAAAGATCTCGGCATTATACAGGTCCGCAAAACGGGCCCGGTCCTGCAGCAGTTTTTTTATATAAAAATCCTGTCTGGCCAAACCACCATCCCTTTCTAAAATAAACTGTTTCTTACAGGTTTTATCATGGAATTGCCGGCAGATGTGCCAGATATACATGAGTGATTTAATGGAAATGAATTTACATATAGAATGTGTTTTTAGTATACCACGGTTTGATTATGATGACAATAGAAAAACACTATTATGTAGTAAAAAATACCTAAAATGGAGTGCTGAAAATTCCAGCAGATTATGAAATGGTACTTTCGGTATGTTCAAAAAACTGTCAGTTTCGTGTAAAATACCAACATATCTTGTAGTGAATAGAACTTATATTAATTAGAACTCGTATTAATTGGAACTCATATTAATTTAGAACTCGTATTAATTTAGAACAAGAAAGGATCAGATTATTGTATGAAGGATAGGAAAAATATCAATTTAGAGTATGTAATCAATGATGGCACCGCACATGAGGTCGCAGTTGAGATTCAGCAGAATTGTGGAAACAAATATTCTGATTCAGAAAGGTTAAAACGATATATGGAGGGCGTCCGGGACGTAGGTGAGGTGTAACTGCACGGTGTACTGTGTTTAATCGGAAACTGGAAGCTGGGGATTGGCAGAAAATCAAATGGTAATAAATTGGACTTAAGCTTAAGCTGACGTTTTAAGCGAAGCTGAACCTGAATTATTAAAAAGATTTATTAAGCGGATAAAAAGAGCCTGGAGAAGACAGAATATTTCTCCAGGCTTCTTTATTTTATGTAGCCTTACCTGGATAGAATCGAATATTACTGCCGCATAAATATGATAAAGAATCCCAAACTGGTTTCTGAACGATGTGTTGAAACCTTCTGTCATCCATGCTAAACTGGATGAGATAGGGTGAGAAATGGACAGCATCGCAGAGGACTGCGGCATGGAGAGGAGGCACCGCATTTACTCATGACTTTTGGAGAAACATTTCATAAAATAAAGGGCATAGAAAAATTACTGGGGCTCAAGCCGGAGTTTTATGGCTGGAACTGCTTGAGTAAAATTCATTCGCTGTATCTTTATGGCGATTACGATTATGAGGAGTGGTGGGAAATACAGAATCTCCGGCTGGTTATGGAGTCGCAGGATCAGGAATACCGCGTGACACTTCTTTTTCGTGATGTCACATCCTTCTTTCTGGCACAGTCTACGGAAATCAGCGGGTTTGAGATCGAATGCAGCGAGGATCACGCCTTCGGTGACCGGCGTAATTTTTATATTTTTGACTTCGAGGAGGGAGATATCCGGTTCTACTGTAAGGAAATAGAGGTAGAAGATGTCTCGAATAGAGAAGCAATGAAGGCAAAAGCAAGGAAAGAAGTGAAAGAGAGCGAAAGACTAAGCTGCGGGATGCTGTATCAGATAGAGACCTGGCATGAAGTGAGGGAGCGATTTCGGGAGGAACTGGATGGGGCGGTCTGCCGAATGAAATTTGGAGTAGATGATATCAATGTCCCTGGAACGGCCATGATACCGGTTCCGGATTACGAAGGGTTAAGTGACGAAGAATTGTATTTACGTTTAACCGGGCTGTGCGAGCCGGCCGGGGAACTGTATGTCATCACGGATATCTGTTATAAAGACGGGTTTGGACCATTTCGTCTACAGGCGGAGAAAATGGAAAAGCTTGTGAGCTGCCATCAGCGTATATTCTCGGAACTGTTTTTTGATACAGACGCCATAATTATCAGTTTTCCAATGAAGCGTGTCTGGATGTTTCACCATTCCGGATACATCGGTTTGTTTTGTTATAAGAATGACTAAGAGAGACATCCAGATCAGAGAGGATAGGTAAAAGAGTATGGAATTATTCAGGCCTGTGGGCGAAAAGGAGTTAGAACTGATTAAACAGGCGGGCTGGAGAAGCTTTCCGCCCAGACTGCCGGAGCAGCCGATTTTCTATCCTGTGCTTAACGCCCGTTATGCGGGGGAAATCGCAGGAAGATGGAATACGAAGGATGCGAACTCTGGTTTTAAAGGGTATGTTACAAGATTTGTGGTTGAAGATGAATATATATCCCGTTTTGAGCCGCATCAGGCTGGCGCGTCTTATCACATGGAATATTGGATACCAGCGGAGGAGCTTGCTGAGTTTAACCGTCATATTGTGGGTGAGATTGAAGTGATACAGACATTTGAATAGGGAAGCCGGTACATCGGCAGGAGGAGCGGATATGGAGTATGGTATGCCGTTTTTAATGGAGACGGACACTCTGGAGGAGTGTGCCCGGCTGTGCAGCCATTTGGGACTGGATTTTATAGAACTGAATATGAATTTTCCTCAGTGTCAGCTGCCGGAACTCCAGGCAGACCGGCTGCGGTGGATCATGGATCAGGAGCATCTGTATTTTACGATTCATCTGGATGAGAATCTGAATGTCTGTGATTTTAACCCCAAAGTCCGGCAGGCGTATCTGGAGACTGCTGTAGAGACAATCGAACTGGCGAAGGCCATTGGAACGCCTGTGATCAATATGCACCTTGCAAAGGGAATCTATCTCACGCTGCCGGGCAGAAAGGAATATCTGTTTAAGCGGTATGAAGAGGAGTATCGGAAACATATTGCGGAATTTGGAGAGATGTGCCGGGGCGCAGTCGGTGACACGGCTATACACATGGCGGTTGAGAATACGGAAGGATTTATGGAACATGAGAAGCGGGCACTGGAACTTTTATTGCAGCAGCCGTGTTTCGGACTGACACTGGATATTGGACACAGCCATGCCGCTGGAAATGTGGATATTCCCTTTTATCAGGCGCATGAAGACCGGCTGATTCACATGCATGGTCACGATGCGAGGGGAAAGAACTGTCATCTGGCGTTCGGGGATGGAGAGATTGATCTGGAGGAACGGCTTTCCATGGCTGAGAAGGCGGGAGCCAGAGTGGTTCTGGAGACAAAGACGATAGAGGCGCTGACAAAGACCGTGGCATGGATTCGGAAGTGAACGGAGGCAGGAGGGGATCGTATTATGCTGGAATTGCACGGCTGGATTACATTTCGTGAAACGTATGAGGCGGTGGAAGACTGCCAGTTCGACCGGATAATGGAGGCCATTTTCAGAAAATGTGAAAGCCTGAAGTATCATTGATTGAAGCCGGGAGCCATGGACGGAGAGTGGTATCTTGAGGTGACGCTGTTTGCCAACCATCACAACCCGGAGGTGGAAGAATTGTTTGAGTTCCTTACCTATGCGGCCGCGAAGGCGCCGGGCAGTTATGGCATGTTCTATATGCATGACGATGAAGACCGAACAGGCATGGAAAATGAATTTCAGGTTTTTGTGATAGCGAGAGGAAAAATCCGCAGGGAAAAGGATCCGTTTCTATCACCATTCATACCTGCGGTGGAAGACGCCGAGGCGTGAGAAAAAACAGAGGTCAGAGAAAACACAGGTCATAGGAAAAAACGATTCAAGTTAAGTTCTTATAGCGGACCGGAATCAGCAGAGTGATTTCCGGTCCGTTTTTGGTATGCAGAAATGATTCTGACCGATATGTGGCGCGGTTTGTAAAACGCCGGAAGTTAGCCGGGCAGGTGGAAAATATTAATATCAGAACCGTTCTTATGACAAGATTTTACTTTTTAAGTTAAGGTCATGTTAAGCATTGCCGTAACGTATTTTCAAACGTTTTTTAATATGGTATGTTTCTTGCGGAACCTGCTGATGAGGCAGTTTGCCAGTGTAAAAAAACAGGAGGGATTTATCAATGAAGAGTTGAAAAAGTTACTGGCTCTTGTATGTTGCGCAGCGCTTACGTGTCTGGCGGTGACCGGATGCGCGGGAAATCAGGAAAAGAGGACGATCAGAATCGGTCACAACCAGTCTACCAATCACCCCACTCATATTGCGCTCACGGCTTTTCAGGATTACATCAATGATAAGCTGGGCGACAAGTATGTGGTGGAGGTTTATCCCAGCGAGCTTTTGGGATCCCAGACCGACATGGTACAGCTGACACAGACGGGAGCGATTGATTTCTGCGTGGCCAGCAATGCCATTTTAGAAACATTCAGCAAGAATTATGAGATCTTTAATCTGCCGTATCTGTTTGCGAGTCCGGAGGCGTATCACCACGTGATGGATGATCCGGAAGTGACGGGACCAATCTATGAATCCACAAAAAAAGCAGGATTTACTGCGGTGACGTGGCTGGATGCGGGAACGAGAAATTTTTACACCATTGACAGACCGATCGAGAGTCCTGCGGATTTGAGGGGATTAAAAATCCGCGTGCAGCAGTCGCCTACCAACATCGAGATGATGAAGCTGCTGGGCGGCTCCGCGACGCCTATGGGATTCGGAGATGTCTACACGGCGCTTCAGTCGGGAATTATCGATGGGGCGGAGAATAACGAGATGGCTTTAACGGATAACGGACACGGCGATGTTTGTAAATATTACTCCTACGATATGCACCAGATGGTGCCGGACATTCTGATCGGCAATAACGCTTTTATGGAAAGCTTGTCCGACGAAGACCGGGCAGTATTCGAGGAAGGTTTTAAGCTGGTAAATCAGGTTGAGCAGGAGGAATGGGTAAAGGCTGTGGCCAATGCCAAGGACCGCGCGCAAAACGAGCAGAATGTGAATTTCATCTATCCGGATCAGAAACCATTTGTGGAGGCGTGTCTGCCGCTTCACGACACCGTGCTGAAAAACAACCCGGCATTGCAGCCGATCTATGATGCGATCCAGATGTATAATGCAGAGTATCCTGCGGAAACGAATTAGGGGGAAACGAGATGAAGCAGTTAAGAAAACAATTGACAAAACTATTAAACGGCCTTGCGGGCATCAGTTTTCTGGCTATGGTTATCCTGACCTGCTGGCAGGTATTTACAAGATATATCCTGAAAAATCCTTCCACATGGTCGGAAGAGCTGGTCTCCTACTTATTTGCCTGGATGTCCCTGCTGGGAGCCAGTCTGATCACGAGTGAGAGGGGCCATATGAATATCCCCGTCGTGGTGGAGCGCATGCCGCAGGCGATGAAGAAGGGATTTTCCATTTTTGCTGAGATCGTGGCGTTCGTATTTTCAGCGGTAATCCTGGTGTACGGCGGTATGCAGATCACCAGCCTTGCCATGGGGCAGATGACCTCCTCTCTGGGTGTGGCCATTGGTATCTTCTACATTGTACTCCCTTTAAGCGGAGTTCTTAACATGATTTATACTGCTATGAACATCTACGATATCGTAAAGGGAAACATTCCTGTGCTGCCGACCAGCGAGGAAGATACCCTGGTAGAAAATCTGGAAAAGGGGGAAGCATAAGCTATGGCAATCCAATCTTTAGCAATTATTATTTTCGTTCTGGCGGTATTCCTGGTTGCAGGAGTTCCGATCTCCTATGCGATCGGTATTTCCGCGCTGGCGGCGATCCTTCAGATGGTGAGTCTGGATGTATCCGTGCTGACCGCGGCGCAGAGAACCTTTGTGGGTATGAGTAAATTCAGTCTGACCGCGATTCCGTTTTTCGTCCTGGCGGGCAACCTGATGAATCAGGGGGGAATTGCCAAGCGGCTGGTGGATTTTGTGCTGGCAATCCTGGGAAAACTGCCCGGAGCTCTTCTGGTGACCAATGTCGGCGCCAACGCCCTGTTCGGAGCCATCTCCGGTTCCGCATCGGCAGCGGCTGCAGCGGTTGGAAGCATGGTGCAGGAGGGCGAGGACAAACAGGGCTATGAGCGCGCGGTGTGTGCGGCTACCAACGGTGCTTCCGCTCCCTCGGGACTTTTGATCCCGCCGTCAAACGCGCTTATCACATATTCGCTGGTTTCAGGCGGAACCTCTGTGGCGGCCCTGTTCCTGGCGGGCTACATACCAGGAATTCTATGGGCGGTGTGCTGTGTTGTTGTGGCAGTTATCATTGCACGGAAAAAAGGATATAAGGGAACTCCGGGGAAATTTGACTGGAAGAACCTGGGTGCGGCTACCTTAAAAGCTATCCCGGCGCTTTCCCTGATTGTCGTGGTTATCGGAGGCATTATCGCAGGCGTGTTCACCGCGACGGAAGGCTCGGCCATCGCCGTTGTCTATGCGCTGGTGCTGGGCATCTGCTACCGCAATATTACATGGAAGAGCTTCTGGAAGATTCTGGTGGACAGCGCAAAGATGAGCGGTATGATCGTATTCCTCATCGGCGTATCGAATATTCTCGGATGGGTTATGGCATTTACTCAGATTCCCCAGGCGATTTCCGCAGGACTTCTGGGCCTTACCAACAGCCCGATTATCATCCTGCTGATTATGAATGTGATCCTGCTGATCGCAGGTACCTTTATGGATGTAACTCCGGCAATCCTGATCTTTACGCCGCTGTTTCTTCCGATTGTCAAGACCTTTGGCATGCATCCGGTTCATTTCGGGCTGATCCTGGTCTATAACCTCTGTATCGGAAATATTACACCGCCTGTAGGTAATACGCTGTTTGTGGCGATTAAGGTTGGAAAGACGTCACTTGCCAGGGTTATGCCTTATATGGTCATGTATTATGCCTCTATCCTGGTGGGCCTTGTGCTGGTAACGTATATTCCTGCTGTCAGCATGGCGCTTCCGACGATGGCTGGGCTGGTCAAATAACAAGATGTAAAATATGGTTTTATGCAGTAAGAAACCGTCTGTCACAGTGCTGGTGTGACAGGCGGTTTCTTTTGATTCCGTGTCCGGTTATCCGGCGGCAGTGTTAATCCTTGAAACCGTGTATAGAGCGCCGCCGAAAATGCCGCGAGAAACAGCAGAAGACAGCCGGTTATGAACCATTTGAATTTTGCTGCCTGCCCGCGCATACGGTTTACTTCTTCTTTTACATCAGGAAGAAGACTTACCGTCATGTCAGGAGCTGCCAGATCTTTTGGCGAAATCTGAAAGAGCTCCGCCAGATGGATGAGACGTTCTTAATTCCTGTATTTTTTCTGCCAGTGACATGTGGAATCCCTCCATTTCCCTTTGAAGCACTCTTTGATACTTCTGAGTGTAACAGAAATGATAAAAAAACACTACCAACTATCTGTCAACCGGCATATTTTTCCTGCGCGACCAGAGGCTGCAAGCGGTTTAAGGGGCTGCGGACATTTTTAAATAAAAGATTTAGAATTTCTTTCGTTTTACACGTCGTTCATTTTAAGATTGCCCATATATCCTAGTATTGCAGGCAGGAAGGGAAGATAAATGCATGTTTGTGGCATAATACAGAGATGCAGACAGTGTTCTTTCATGCAGTACCAATCATGATAAAACGTCAGGCGGGTCTTTTAGGAATCCGGCGTTCATGGTATACTATTGTTTGAATCTGTATGAACCATAAAATATCCGAAAGCGAGGAGAGATACCATGGAAACAAATCACATTCTGCTGGTAGAAGATGATAAGGAGATTAGAGAAGGAGTCGAGATTTATTTAAAGAGCCAGGGCTATGAAGTATTCCAGGCGGCCGATGGAATCGAGGGCCTTAAGATTCTGGATCAGGAAGAAATACATCTGGCTATCGTGGATGTGATGATGCCGAGAATGGATGGCATTACCATGACTGTCAAGCTGAGAGAAAAATACGACTTTCCGGTTATTATCCTTTCCGCGAAGACGGAGGAGGTCGATAAGATCATGGGACTGAATATCGGTGCCGACGACTATATATCGAAACCATTTACTCCGATGGAGCTGCTTGCAAGAGTTAATTCCCAGCTGAGACGGTACAGAAAGTATCTGGATATGCTGGAGGCAAAGGAACAGAAGGAAAAGAGCAACATTTATATCATCGGCGGACTGGAGCTGAACGAGGATACCGTGGAAGTTACGGTGGACGAAAAGCCGGCAAAGCTGACGCCGATCGAATTTAAGATTCTCGCTCTCCTGATGAAGAATCCAGGAAGGGTCTTCTCCGCGGAAGAGATATACGAACGCGTCTGGAATGAGCGGGCGATCAACACGGACACCATTATGGTACACGTGAGAAAAATCAGGGAAAAAATTGAGATTAACCCGAAGGAACCCAAATATTTAAAGGTGGTGTGGGGAGTTGGATATAAAATTGAAAAACAGGCATAGAATCAGTGCGCTGCTGTCCTTTCTTATTGTAGTGGCGGCGGCTGTTATCATGACGGGATTGTACCCGTTTTTTGAAAAAGAGGCGGGACGCCATGAGCAGCCCGCATATGAAGACCAGGCGTTTTTACGCCACCTCGTCTTTGGCAACTACGTGCTGGATTTAGAACAGTATCAGTATGCAAATGGTGTGGTGATTTCGCCGTTCGAGCATTTCTTCCCGGAAGGCGCCTATGAGCTGAAAAACGGAAGTCTGGACGGATACGCAGAACAGACGGCTGCGGCGGAGGAAGGTGCAGGGAATCCGGGAGATGAAACGGCACCGGCACCGGAGGCGGACAGTCAGATTCCGAAGGACGAGACGCAGGCGGTGGGAGAGGATACCACATCTTTTCTGGAAGATGAGTATTATGGGAACCCCACAGACGAGGAAGAAAGCTATATGGCCGAGGAGCGGCAGGAATACTTACGCAATCTCCGCCAGAACTGTATGATGGAGTATGAGAGCTGGAACCGGTATTTCGGAAGCATCAGGAATGCCATCGATTTTCAGGTACTGGACGAAAACGGAAGCATTCTCATGAATTACGCAAAGGACAGGAACATCTTAACCGATGACAGCTATGTGTTCCGGGTTGTGATGCATTACGATGGGCATGGCCGCATGGATGTGATGCAGCTGGGCGGGCAGGATACCTCGTATCTGCTGAACATTCTCCAGAAGTTCGGGGAAGTCGATCCCATGGAAGAGTACTACTGGGAACAGTACAGCAGTAAACCGCAGTTTAAACTGTCAAATCCGAAGAATATTACCTTTGCCTACGCCATGACGGAACAGCAGCTGGCGGAGTATTCTCTGGCCAGAAGCTCATCCTGGGGTTCCTATTATAACTCCGGAAGAGTCGCTCAGGTATTTGCAGGACTGGGAATCTTTGTGGCATTAGCCGCATTCCTGTTATCCTGCTTCGATGTGACGCGGGCAGATGACAGCAAGGTGCTGCGTGCGCCGCTGGGGATCGTCCTCGGTGTTGGTGCGGGAGGAATAGGCTTCGGCTACAGTCTGACCAGCCTGGTGGCTGTGACGAACCATGGAAGCCTGTATTTCGGTCTGATCCGTGCGAATTTCCTGCCGAAGGCAGCGGATATAATGGTGAAGCTGTGGAATGTGTTCTGGTGGTGTATCCCGTTTGCGATCATTTACTGGGCTGTTCTGTGTATGAGAGATGTGTTCCACATCGGATTCAAGCGCTACATCAGGGAAAGAACCTTATGCGGGCTGTTCTATGGCTGGTGCGCAGGACTCTGCCGCAGATTTTACAACTTCCTGGGAAGTATCAATCTGCAGGATAACTCGGACAGGACGATCTTTAAGATCGTGGGTGTGAACTTCATTATTCTGACGGTATTATGCAGCTTGTGGTTCTTTGGAATTGGGGCGCTGATCATCTATTCGATCGTGCTGTTCCTGGTGCTGCGCAAATACTACCGGGATTTAACCCGGAAATACAGAATCCTGTTAAAGGCAACTAATCAGATCGCTGAAGGAAATTTAGATGTGACGATTTCGGAAGATCTCGGTGTGTTTGAACCGTTTAAGACGGAGATCCAGAAGATTCAGAGCGGCTTTAAGGTGGCTGTGGATGAAGAAGTTAAGAGCCAGAAGATGAAGACGGATCTGATCACCAACATGTCCCATGACTTAAAGACGCCGCTGACGGCAATTATTACTTATGTAAACCTGTTAAAGGATGACAATGCGGTACCGGAACAGAGAAAAGCTTATATTGATGTGCTGGAACAGAAGTCCATGCGGCTGAAATCCCTGATCGAGGATCTGTTTGAAATCAGCAAGGCCAACAGCAATAATGTGACGCTCAATCTGGTGGATGTGGATATTGTAAGCCTGTTAAAAGAGGTGAGTCTGGAGCTGAGCGATAAGATTGAGGAGTCTACCATTGATTTTCGGTGGAATCTGCCGGACGAGAAGATCGTCCTGCCGCTGGACAGTCAGAAGACGTACCGGATCTTTGACAATCTTCTGACCAATATCATGAAATACGGCATGCCGAATACCAGAGCGTATATTGATATGAAACGGGACGACGGCGGAGTGGTCATCACCATGAAGAACGTGTCGGCCAACGAGCTTACCTTTAATCCGGAAGAGATAACGGAACGTTTCGTCCGCGGCGACCAGTCGCGCAACACGGAAGGCTCCGGCCTGGGTATGGCAATCGCCAAGAGTTTCGTGGAGCTGCAGAATGGGAAGATGAATGTAGAGGTAGAGGCGGATTTATTCCGCATTATAATTCGGTGGCCGGTGGAGCAAAATCCGGTTGAGGAAGACAAAGACGAAGAAGATGGAGGTGTAATATAAGTAAGGATATGAGAAGAATGTAAGAAGACACATAAAAAGACACATAAAAAGACGCATAAAAAGAGTCTTTGAGCACGCGGTCCGGCACCCGGGAAGAGAATTTCCGGTAGCTGGGCCGCATTTTTTATTTCTAATTTAATTTTGAAAATTATTTTCAAAATGGTCTTGAAATAGAGATGGGAACTGGTTATACTAAGGATAGCCGGACAGATGACTGCCGGCGATAAGAAAGAGAGGGTGTATGGTCATGATAATACAAAGTAAAAAGGTCTGGATCGCAGGCCAGTTTATACCAGCTCAGCTCGAGGTCGCAGAAGGAAAGATCACTGCTGTCCGCGAATATGGCGAAAGATCCGTGGATCAGGATTATGGAACCAAAAGGATTGTTCCAGGGTTTATCGATGTGCATACCCATGGAGCTTATGGATATGATACCAATGACGGAGAGCCGGAGGGCTTACGAAACTGGATGAAACATATACCGGAGGAAGGAGTGACCTCCATTCTTCCAACTACGGTAACACAGATGCCGGATGTCCTGGAGAAGGCTGTGGCTAATGTGGCCTCGGTCGTAGAAGAGGGCTATGAGGGCACGGAGATTCTGGGAATTCATTTTGAAGGACCGTATCTCGACATGGATTATAAGGGAGCCCAGCCGCCGGAGGCGATTGCACAGGCGGCCGTTGACCAGTTCCGGAGGTATCAGGAGGCTGCGAAAGGGCTGATTAAATACATTACGCTGGCGCCGGAGCATGACGTGGATTTTGCTCTGACAAAATACTGTAAGGAGAACGGAGTCGTGGTCAGCATGGGCCATTCCTCTGCAACCTACGAGCAGGCGCTGATGGGCATAGCCAATGGCGCTACCTCCATGACGCATGTATACAACGGCATGACACCTTACCATCACAGGAAGCCGGGCCTTGTGGGAACCGCATTCCGGGTAAGAGATATCTACGGAGAGATTATCTGTGACGGCTGCCATTCCCATCTGGCCGCGCTGAACAATTACTTTACGGCAAAGGGCCGCGATTTCGTTATCATGGTGACGGATTCCCTGCGTGCAAAGCACTGCCCTCCGGGCGGAAGCTATCAGCTGGGCGGTCACGATATCGAGATCAGTGAGAGTGGACTTGCCTATTTAAAGGGCACCGATACGATCGCAGGAAGCACGCTGTACATGAACCGCGGTCTCCGCATTCTGGTTGAGGACGCGCTTCTTCCGTTTGATCAGGCCCTTAATTCCTGTACCATCAATCCGGCCAGATGTCTCGGTGTGGATGACAGGAAGGGAAAACTGGTGGCTGGTTATGACGCCGATTTCGTCGTGCTGGAAGACAATTACGATGTGGCACAGACGTACTGCAGGGGAACTGCGATGCTGTAATAGAATGAGATAAGATTGTAAGAAGAGAGGCTGCGGTATTTCAGGATACCGCGGCCTCTTTTTCACTCGTCACGCGGCGAAGGAAAGGTTTACTTGTGATATTTCTTACAAATTCCAGAACATTCTGCAAAATCATGACGGTAAAATGACTTTATGGTATGATGGAGAAAAGCAGGGAAATGATAGTTTACGCGAACGAGGTGTGATATGAAGAAAAAAGTTCATTTGCTGCCCGTGGCACTGGCTTTCCTCATTGGTTTGGGAACTGTGGGCTGCGGCAGTAAGCAGGAACCGGCCGGGACGGCCCCGGAGACGGTGACGTCCGGTGTCAGTGAAGAGGAAAGTACGAAACAGGAGACGGAGAGCCAGACCGCCGAAGAGGTCCCAGCCTATCCGGTAGGGAGCTGGGACGATGATTATATTCTTCCGGATGCACAGACTCATATCTATACGCAGGAGGAGCTTCAAGCCCTCACCAGGGAAGAACTCCGCATTGCCAGGAATGAGATCTACGCAAGGCACGGACGCAAGTTTAAGAGTGATGATCTGAGTACGTATTTTTCAGGAAAATCGTGGTATCAGCCATCTGTCGAGGCGGACGCCTTCGATGACCGCGTACTGAATGAGTCGGAAACCGGCAATCTGGCCGCGGTAAAGGAGGCCGAAGAGAATGCCCCCTCGGCGATGGTGACGTGTCCAAAGATGGGAAGAGAGGAATTTCCGAAGATCGACGGTTCCACCGCGACGATTCCACTGTCACAGGCCATTTTCCGCCTGGCAACGGGAGCAACGGAGCAGGAGGCGGAACGCTTTATCCGGCATGACAAGACAACCCAGGCGTATTTAAATCTGATCTGGGGGGAGGAAACGGATCTCGTCATCGCCTATGAGCCTGGCGAGAGCGTGAAGAAACGGCCGAAGGAAGAGCGCGACAATCTGATTATCAAACCGGTCGGCCGGGACGCGCTGGTCTTTATGGCGAATCAGGGGAATCCTGTAAAATCCCTGACCGGGCGGCAGGTGATCGATATCTATTCCGGTAAAATTAAAAACTGGAAGGCGGTGGGAGGCAGCAGCCAGACCATACGGGCGTTTCAGAGGCCTGAGAACTCCGGCAGCCAGAATCTTATGGAGAAGCTGGTGATGAAGGGAACCGCCATGGCGGAAGCGCCGCAGGACTATGTGGTTTCAGAGATGGGAGAGCTGATCGAAAAGGTCTCTGCCTACGATAATACGGGAGAAGCCCTCGGTTATTCCGTATACTACTATGCAAAAAACATGTATCAGAAGCCGGAACTGAAGTTTATGGCGGTCGACGGCGTGATGCCCTCCAGCGATACCATACGGGATGGAAGCTATCCCTATGTCAGCGATTTTTATGCAGCAGTCCGGAAGGATGAACCGAAGGACTCAAACGCATACCGCCTCTTTGAATGGCTCACGTCGGATGACGGTCAGGCGCTGATCAATACTCTGGGCTACGTGGGTATCCGGGACGTGAAGAAGCCGCTTCCCCAGGGATTTGAAGGGGAGGGCGAGGTATTTAAGGCGGAGATTCCTCTTTCAAAGGGTGAAGCCATACTTGCAGATGGGGATTACCTTTACGGCGAAAATGGAATTGCTGTGTTCGACCGCTCCATGAATCTGTTGAAATTTATCCGTCATGTGGATAATCAGGCGGTTTCTCCGTTTATGGTGTGGGACGGCCGCAGCCTGCTCACCATGCAGGATACTCTGACCAGCAATTACGGCCTCTATTCTATTGCAGAGGAACGCTGGGTCTGTGAACCGGTGTACAGCGATATCTTCATCACAAAAGATGGTTATGGGCTGGAACACGCGGTATGGGTAGAGTCGGGCGTATCAGGGGAATGGCATTATACTTACGACTATGCGGATAAAAATGGAACAATCACAGAAAAAGGCGTGCCGTCGGATGAGAAAATATGGGAAGGAGAGGGCTGTGAGGAGCTCTACTACGATGTGAAGGAGTTCATGGAGCACAATCCGGAGATTGCGATGAAATTGGAAGTGACTTCGGACGCGGTCTCCATATTTGGCACTGAATTCCAGGAAAATATAGCCGTGATCGAGAAAGGCAGCCGCAACTATTATTATGATATGAGGGGAAAATGTCTCTTCGAGTTCGATAAGAGTAAGCTGCCCGGCGGTAAGGAGATTATGATGTTTCCGATTCTTGTGAACGATCATATGGCCTATTTATCTGTCAATGATTCGGGAGGAACATCGATCTCCAGCGATTACATATACCGTGATGGCGTTTTGGTGAAGACGCTGGAATCCGACAGTGCGTCCGGGACTGTCTCGACTATCGAGGAATGCTTCTATACCCGGACGTCCGGCAATTATCTTTATGTATACAATTATCAGGATGAATTGTGTGCGAAATTCCTTATGGGATACTATACCAGCGACTGACGGCAGACCGGGCAAGCGTTTTTTCGCCCAGTCTGGCCAGCAGGAATGCTTTCAAGTGCTGGTGCTCCGGCAGGAGAATGCGATAATATTTTTGATACTCCATCTGGTACAGGGTCTCCTCCGGCTTCTCCATATTTATTATGATTTAAATATGTCAGAGGAAGAGATGGTCGACTGGTTAACTGAAAACATCAGTACACCATGGAGATAATTGTGAAATTGCATCATCTGTTATGTAAAACAAATTAAAGGTGCCGCTAGTGGCTTTAAAATTATTGAAAGCCACTAGCGGCACCTTCTTCCAATCCACCCTACAGAATCCGAACGTTCTTCAAAGCGCCGGTCTTCGCAAATTCCGTCCATTCGCAGACATTAACGGCGTGATCGCCGATGCGTTCTAAGTATTTTGCGATCATCAGAAGATCGATGCACTGGTCGGCGTGCTCGGCGGACTGCTTCAGGAGATCGATTACATCGTTTTTTACCTTGGTAAACAGTTCATCCACGATATCGTCCTGCTTTTCGATGGTCTTAGCGGCGGTGATGTCCTGGGAGATGAAGGCGTCTATGGCGCTTCGCACCATCTCGCGGGCGGCCATGGCCATTCCCGGAATGTGGCGTACCACATGGTAGATGTGCTCCCCACGGATGCGCAGGATAAGTTCCGCGATATCGGAGGCGTGGTCACCGATTCGTTCTAAGTCCGTGACCACCTTTAAAGCGCTGGATACGACCCGCAGATCGCCGGCCACCGGCTGCTGGCGGAGAATCAGGGAGAGGCATCGGGCCTCAATGGAGCGCTCTAAATCATTGATGGTGCGGTCGCCCCGGATAATTCCCTCCGCTTTTTCGAAATCCTGGTCCTCAAATGCGATAAAACACTGTTCGATCGAAGACTCCACCATGTATCCCATCTGCTTGATGTCATCGTTTAACAGCGTCAGCTCGTGGTCATAATTGATTCTTGTCGTCATTTTAAGTAAATCCTTTCTGAATTAAGTTTACATAAGTTAAACCGGATCAGCCGAAGCGTCCGGTGATATAGTCCTCGGTTCTGGAATCCTTTGGAGAGGAGAACAGCTCCGTGGTGGGAGCGTATTCTACCACCTCGCCAACCAGGAAAAATGCGGTATAATCGGCGATACGGGTGGCCTGCTGCATGTTATGGGTCACGATCGCCACCGTGTACTTGCTCTTCAGCTCATCCATCAGATCCTCAATTTTCAGCGTGGAAATAGGATCGAGGGCGGAGGTCGGTTCGTCCATCAGAAGTACCTCCGGCTCCACGGCCAGGGCTCTGGCGATACAGAGACGCTGCTGCTGGCCGCCGGATAAGCCGAGAGCGGATTTCTTCAAACGGTCAGACACCTCATCCCAGAGGGCCGCGCCCTTTAAACTCTTTTCCACGATATCATCCAGCTCCGATTTGCTGTGAATTCCATGGATTCTGGGACCGTAGGCCACGTTGTCGTAAATACTCATGGGAAATGGGTTCGGCTGCTGGAATACCATGCCTACCTTTTTGCGGAGAAGGGTGGTATCGACTCTCTGGTCGTAGATATTTTCGTTGTCCAGCAGAACCTCGCCTTCGATCTTCACATAGGGCACAAGATCGTTCATACGGTTTAAAGTCTTTAAAAATGTGGACTTTCCGCAGCCGGAGGGGCCGATGAAGGCGGTAATCTTATTGGTATACAGCTCCATGGAGACGTTTTTTAAGGCGTGATTGGTGCCGTAATATAAGTCCAGGCTGTCAGTTGCTATTTTTACTGTACTGGTATTCACTATTCTCTAACCTCCGTGTTGAATTTGTGGGATAAATATTTGGCAAGGCCGTTGATGGCGAGGACGATGAGGAGCAAAACCACCGCAATGCCGAAGGCCTGGTCGTATTTGGCTTTCTGCATGGAAAGGTAGAGCTGGATCGTCAGTGTACCGCCGGATTCAAAGATTTTTCCGAAAAAGTCCTTTGCCAGTAAGTAGCCGCTTCCCGCGGTGAACAGGAGGGCGGCGGATTCGCCCACGATACGGCCGATGGCCAGAATGACGCCGGTCACGATGCCGGGCATGGCGCTGGGGAGCAGGATGGTGCGGATCATATACCATTTGGTGGCGCCGATTCCCAGTGCGCCGGAGCGGTAGCTGTCGGGAACTGTCTTAAGCGCTTCCTGCGTGGTTCTGGTGATCAGCGGCAGGACCATGATGGAGAGCGTCAGGGCTCCGGTTAAAATGGAATAGCCTAAACCCAGTGTCGTACCGAAGAATACGTAGCCAAACAGGCCGAAAATGATAGAGGGGATACCGGAGAGCGTCTCCGTGGTGAATTCGATGAGGCGGACGGCACGGCCTCCCTTTGCGTATTCATTTAAGTAAATGGCGGCTCCCACACCCAGTGGGGTGGCGATGAGCAGCGTGATTACGACGATATACAAGGTATTGACGATATTTCCCAGGATTCCGAAGGTGCCCTTTATCGTGCTGGGAACAGTGCTTAGGAATTCCCAGTTGATCTGTGAGATTCCACGAAAGAACACGTATCCCATGATACCGACCAGAATCAGGATGGATATGGATGCACTCAGATAGATCAAAAACGTGAGTATGGAGTCAGAAACCCGCGTCTGCCTGCGGCAGATGCTGTTTTTGATGACGGTATCCTTGTGAAGAGGAACTGCGATTTCGTTAGTCATGCTGTACATCTCCTTTCTTTAACAGCCTGGTCAGAGAAATATTGATGATCATTATAAAAGCGAACAGGACGAGGCCGATGGTGAAGAGCACCTGTTTGTGAAGGCCCGCCGAGTAGGACATTTCCGAAACAATTGCCGTCGTCAGAAAACGGACGGAGTTGAAGGGAAGGGGGAAATTAACCGAACTTCCCGATACGAGGCTGATCGCCATGGCTTCACCGATGGCGCGGCCGGTGCCGAGTACGATGGCAGTAATAATGCCTGATTTCGCCGCAGGGAGCACGACCTGGAAGATGGTCTGAATCTTTGTGGCGCCAAGGGCCAGGGAGGCGCTTCGCAGCTCTCTGGGAACAGAGCGGAGAGCGGATTCACTGATGTTGATGACTGTGGGGAGAATCATCAGGGCCAGAACCAGGACGGCGGAGATCAAATTGGCGCCTCCCGTGAACTGGTGTGTCGTGGAGCCCTCGAAAATCTTAAGTTCCAGCTTATACATGAGCGGATTCAGGATCAGAATTCCCAGAAGGCCGTAGATGACGGAGGGGATTCCGGCCAGCAGTTCCACCGCCGGACGAACGATTCCCGCCAGCTTTGGCGGCGCCACTTCAGCGAGGAAAACGGCCGTCATAACACCGATGGGAACTCCGATTAAAATGGCGAGAGCGGTTCCGGCAATGGAAGTCAGGATAACATAGAGGATACCGAAGGCGGGGACTGCGGCTTCCGGTTTCCAGACGGTGCCGAACAGGATATCGACGATTCCCACTTTAAAGAGAGCGGGAGTACCGCTGATGATCATGTAAATCGTGATGGAAGCGACCGCCAGGACGGCAAAGAAACCACAGACGGTAAAGATAATCTGCGCCGCATGTTCCACCGCGGATTTGCTGCCGCGTCCGGCAAAGATGGAGTAAGATTTCGGGTGCATAAGATGGCTCCTTTCATATATGCGGATAAAAGGAACGTAGTGTCTGATCGCCTTCTACGTCCCTTTTTATGATGTCTGATTCAGCCGTCAGGCTTTTAGTTTGTTGGGATTAAACCAACGGATTTCACTAATTCGGTGCCTTCATCGGAGTAGATGTAGTCAAATAATGCTTTTACCAGGTCGTTCTGTTCGGAGATTTCTCCTTTGGTTGCCATAACGAACGGGCGGCTTAAGAAGTAGGCGCCGGCCTTGATATTATCCGCAGTGGCCTCTGTGCCGTCCAGCTTTAAGGTCTTAACCGTGTCGTCCAGAACGTCTAAGGAAACGTATCCGATGGAGCCTGGTGTGGAAGCAACCTTTGCCATAACTGCGCCGGTGCTGTCTAACTCATTGCTGTATTTGCAGGCGTCAGCGACATCGAGGATTTCCTCAAAAGCACTTCTTGTACCGGAACCGGACTCGCGGCCGATGACTACGATCGGCTGGTCTGCACCGCCTGCGTCTTTCCAGTTGGTGATTGTACCGTTATAGATGGAGGTCAGCTGATCCTTTGTCAAGTCTTCCACGGCATTGGCCGGATCGACAACGACTGCAATGCCGTCGATGGCTACGATGTTTTCGGCGATGCCGTTGGCTTTCTCTTCGTCCTTTAAATCACGGGAAGAGTTGCCGATATCTGCGGAGCCGTTATTCACTGCTTCCACTCCGGCGCCGGAGCCGACGAATTCGGCCTGAACCGTTACGTTCGGATACTTTTCCATGAAGATCTCGCTGAGCGCGGTTGCAAATTTTTCCATGGAGGTGGAACCTACCATGCTGATGGAACCCTTTAAGTCTGCGGAAGCCGCAGGAGCCGCGGTGGTTGTCTCAGCGGAGGAAGTACCTGCTGTGGTCGCCTCAGCCTCTGACTGTGCGGTGGTTGGCGCCGCGGTTGACTCGCTTGTATTGCTGCCGCAGCCAGCCAGGGCTCCCATTGTTAAAACTGCCATTCCGGCAAGTGCAAGTGTTTTTACCATGTTCTTTTTCATAATTGCCTCTCCTCTTTTTCTGATATGATATCTTACATTTATTTTTATCTTACATTTGGAGTATACTAAGGAATGGAAGCAGAAGATATCAGGATTTAGTATAGGTTTTGTAAAAGATGTGTAAAGTCGCCGGATTAGAAGCACTTATGAAAATATTAAAGAGTTTTTCATACTTTTTAGAAAGGCTTTAGGCATACAACAAATTTTGGACACATTTGCCGTGTATGATAGGTATCAGAAAGCCCGAGAGGGATTGAACATAGAAGAAGCCATGGTCATAAAGAAAAGCGCGCTTGATGTGACCGGCTTCGCCAAATTATTACGAACAGTTTACATAGATGAAAATGCCGCATGCAGTACCGAGAGGGGTTCTGCATGCGGCATTTATCGTGTTTCAATGTTCTTTTATGGCAGCAGGCCGTCAATGGCTTCCTGTTTTTATTTTTTTGCCGTCTTTTCTGCGGCAGATTCCCTTGGCAGGCATACATTTAAGATGATTGCCACCAGCGCAGCCGGCACGATACCGGATCCGCCGAAGATTAAGCGCACCGGTTCCGGCAGGTATGTAAGGGCAGCTGCATTAGAGCCAAGACCGTATCCGAGACCGAGAGCTACGGATACGATGGTAATGCTTCTGGTATTGACCTCTTCCTTGGTGATCAACTGGATACCGCTGACTACGATGGAGGCAAACATCATGACAGCCGCTCCGCCGAGAACGCTCTGAGGCATGATGGAGACGATGGCTGCCAGCTTCGGGAATAAACCACAGGCGATTAAGAATACGCCGCCGGTTGCGATGGCAAACCGGTTGACGATCTTCGTCATGCCGACCAGACCTACGTTCTGGCTGAAGGAGGTATTGGGAAGCACACCGAAAAGGGCCGCAAAGGAAGAACCAAGGCCATCACACATAACGCCGCCGGACAGTTCTTTATCTGTGGCTTCACGCCCCATACCGCCTTCTGTAATACCGGAGATGTCACCTACAGTCTCAACTGCCGTTACGATGAACATGATTCCAATCGGGATTATGGCGCGGGCGTCAAATACCAGCTTTACAGGCATCAGCTTCGGGATGGAAAACCAGCTGGCTTCGGCAACCTTATTCCAGTTTAAAACCCAGGATTTCGTCATCTCTGCCGCAGCTCCGGTAGCCGGATCTGTGAAGGTAAAGGTGTTGGGAAGAATGAAGCCCATGACTGCCGCCACCACGTAACCAATGATAATACCAATTAATATAGAAGATACACTTGCAAAGCCCTTGCAAAAATGCTTTAACAGTACGATACTCAGGAGGACTACAAAGCCCAGAAATAAGTTCTCCAGAGAACCGTAATCCTTAGAACTGCTGCCGCCGCCGAAGGATCCGATACCGACGCTGATTAAGGAAAGACCGATGGAGAGAACGACCGTACCGGTAACAACGGATGGGAAGAAGCGGCGCAGAGGTTTTAAGAAAAAACCCAGCACTGTCTCAAATAATCCGCCGAGTAATGATGCGCCGAGTATGGCACCGTAAGCTGCGACGCCACCGCCCATGACACCGGCCACACTTTGGCATACGCCGATAAAACCGGAGCTGGTACCCATGACAATGGGAAGCTTGCCGCCCACAGGACCGATGGAGAAGAGCTGAACCAGTGTGACGATACCGGCTACCAGCATGGCGTTCTGAAGAATTGCCACCTGTTCCGCAGAGCCGGCTGTGATTCCGCACGCACCTGCGATTAAAAGAATTGGTGTTAAGTTTCCTGCGAACATGGCCAGAACGTGCTGAAGGCCCAGCGGGAATGCTGTTTTAAGCGGCAGTTTTCCGTCCAGTTCGTAGGGTGATGAGTAATTTGTTTTCTGTTTCATATCATTGCCCCCTTTAGAATAATAATGTTTCCATGAGAACTATACATAAAATGACAGAATTTGTCAACAAATCGCAATAAATTATAAAATTTAGTGAATTTAACAGCAGAGCGTGGCGGCAGAATCGGTTGCGGAACGGTTTTTCCTCTGTTATAATGAAAATGAGTGTTGAACGATGCGGAAAGGAATTATGGAATTGGACATACTGGATTATTATAAAAAGCTGGTTGATTTTCTGGGAGAGGTTCTGGGAAAGAATGCAGAGGTCGTACTGAGAGACTGCCGCAAACCGGACCATGATATTATCGCGATCGCCAATGGACATGTCAGCGGCCGTACGATTGGAGCACCTATTACCGATTTTACACTGTCCATATTGGCGAATGAAGAGTGGAAAGAAAGAGATTATGTAGTAAACTATGAAGGCAAAGCGGCTCCAGATAAAAGGCTGCGTTCTTCGACGTATTTTATCCGGGAGGAAGGGAAGCTGGTAGGGCAGCTCTGTGTCAATATTGACATGACGCCGTATGAGCAGGTAATGGATAGTATCCGCCAGCTGAGCGGTATGGAGCTGATGAGCGACGGCGGCAAGTCGGGAATCATCTGTTCCGGCCCTGTCGAAAATTTCTCCGAAGATGTAATGGGAGATATGATGAAAAAAGCTGTGATTACCGTGGTGGGGTCCAGTGAAGCAAAGGTCAGGGAGCGTCTGACGCAGAATGAGAAGATTGAGATTATCGGCGAACTGAACCGCGCGGGACTGTTCCAGTTAAAGGGCGCGGTGGGGGCGGTCGCGGAGTATTTATACTGCTCGGAGGCGAGTGTATACCGCTATCAGTCAAAGATTCAGAGAAAAGCGTAAGAATAGAGGCATAAGTACAATTCATATGAAACAGAAGAGAGGTCCGGAAGACAATAGTCCGGGTCTCTTTTTTTGTGCAGAGGAATAAAATGATAGATAAATTATTATTACGATAAAAAAAAGTTATTAAAAATGTTGACATATCAGATAGAATAAGATAAAATTTTTATATAAATTTATAAAAAATACATAAACTAATCGGAGGGAAATCATGGAACGTACCGGAATTCAATATTCGACCTATGTACAGATTCTAAAAGAGGAACTCGTGCCTGCCATGGGGTGTACGGAGCCGATTGCTCTGGCCTATTGCGCGGCGAAAGCCAGAGAGGTGCTGGGCTGCCTTCCAGAACGCTGCGTGGTGGAAGCCAGCGGCAATATAGTGAAAAATGTAAAGAGTGTCATTGTCCCCAACACAGGCGGCTTAAAGGGCATTGAAGCCGCGGCGGCGGCCGGCATTGCAGCCGGGGATGCGTCCAGAATTCTGGAAGTTATCGCAGGTGTGACGGAGGAACAGAAGGCAGAGATAAAAGCGTATTTACAGAATGCGGAGATATCTGTGAGGCCGCTGGAGACGGACGAAATCCTCGATATGGCAGTGACGGTATCCGGCGGCGGTTCCTGCGTGAAAGTGCGGATTGCCGGGTATCATACGAATATTGTGCTGATCGAGAAAGATGGAGAGGTCCTTTACAAAGTGGGAGCCGTGGCTGCCAGGGAGGCGCAGATGGCGGACCGGAGCCTCTTAAATGTAGAAGATATCTACGATTTTGCCAAAACGGTGGATTTGGAGGACGTGAGAGACGTTATAGGGCGCCAGATTGCCTATAACAGCGCGATCTCGGAGGACGGCCTTCAGAACGACTGGGGCGCCAATATCGGCAGTGTCCTGTTGAAGGCCTACGGTGACGATATCCGCGTCCGGGCAAGGGCTGCGGCTGCGGCCGGATCGGACGCCCGTATGAGCGGATGCGAGCTTCCTGTTATTATCAATTCCGGAAGCGGGAATCAGGGTATGACCGCATCCCTGCCCGTGATTGAGTATGCGAAAGAACTGGGCTCCAGCGAGGAAGAACTCTACCGCGCTCTTGTGCTCTCGAATTTAATCACGATCCACCAGAAGACGGGAATCGGCCGTCTGTCCGCCTACTGCGGAGCGGTCAGCGCGGGATGCGGGGCCGGATGCGGAATCGCCTTCCTGCTGGGGGCCGATTATAAGACCATCGCCCACACCCTCGTCAACGGCCTTGCCATCGTGTCGGGCATTATCTGCGACGGCGCCAAGCCGTCCTGTGCGGGTAAGATCGCGGCCGCGGTGGACGCCGGAATCATGGGATACTATATGTATATCAATGGTCAGCAGTTTAAAGGCGGCGACGGCATCGTGTCCAAGGGAGTGGAAAATACCATCACTAATGTGGGCCGTCTCGGAAAAGATGGAATGAGAGAGACCGATAAGGAAATAATCCGTATTATGACGGAATGCTGACAGAAAGGAACCATTCATGAATATAATAGAGTTTTTAGGATTAACGAGGGTGGAGAGCCTGGCGGGAGTGATCGTGTTTTTCGGTCTGCTGTTCGGAATCAGCCGCCTGCCGAAGAAAAAGTTTACATTTGCGGCCCGTGTGCTGATCGGAACAGGGATTGGAACTGTATACGGGCTGATCGTATGGGGATTGTCCGGCCGCGCAGGAGTATATGCCGCGGATCTGGGCCGCTGGTTTTCCCTGGTGGGGAACGGATATGTTTCCTTGTTTCAGCTTTTGATCGCTCCGTCCATCTTTGTCGCAGGGGTACGCCTTGTTATCCACACGCCTCTTGTAAAGACAGAGACGCCGCTAATAAAATGGAAGAAATGGGTTAATACGCTGATGCTTGCGGTCAGCGCCCTGATTGGGGCCTGCCTTGGCCTCTGCTTTAAGGTGGGCGCGGCGCCTGGAGCAGATACCGCAGTCTTTTCCTGGGAAATCGGGGAGGGACAGAAGATCACCGATTCGATTGCGCATCTGATTCCATCGGGAATCGGTTTCGATTTTCTTACCGGCAATGTGGTGGGAATCTTTGTGTTTGCCGTATTGATTGGCATTGCAGCCCGGAGAATGTCCGGTAAATATATGGATACGGTAAAGCCGTTTCTGGACGTTACAGATGCCGCTTTCTCTGTAATAACGAGTGTGTGCAAGGCCGTTATCGCCTACAAGCCCATGGGGGCGGCCGCTGTCATGGCGTCGTTTACGGCGGCGTATGGCCCGGCGTTTCTCCTTATGCTGGTGAAGATGCTGGCAGTTCTCTGTGCGGCCTCTCTGATCATGCTGGCGGTACAGCTGGTACTGTGCGCGGTTTCCGGTGTGAGCCCGACGGCATTTTTCCGGGCGGGAAAGGCGGCGATGAAAAAGGCGCTGGTTACCCGTTCCGGTTCCGCCTGCCTCCCCGATGCGCAGGAAGCGCTGACGGCCGGTCTGGGGCTTAAAAAGGAGATTACCGACGAGGTATCTGCCTACGCCATCTCTTCAGGAATGCAGGGATGCGGCGCCATGTTCCCGGCGATGGCAGCGGTATTTGCCGCAGGCTTAAGCGGACTTACCATGACACCGGCGCTGGTGTTCGGTCTGGTGATGGTTATCGTACTGGTTTCCTATGGGATTACCGGTGTTCCGGGTACGGCCACCATGGCGGAATTCGGAGCCGTGATGGGCAGCGGAATCACCGGCGCGGTGAACGGTCTCGGACCGATGATCGCCGTCGATCCCATCGGCGATGTGCCGAGAACACTCATCAATGTAACTGGCTGTATGACAAATGCGATTATCGTAGAAAGAAGGGTGAGAGAGTGAAAACAGTGATTATCGGCGGAGTTGCCGCCGGAATGTCGGCGGCCTCAAAGTTAAAAAGACTTCTGGGCGATGCGGTCGAGATCGTGGTTTATGAGAAGGGCGGAGAGGTATCCTTTGGCGCCTGCGGAATTCCGTTTTATATTTCCGATCATATCAAACAGGGGAAGGAACTGATCGCCAGGACGGCGGAAGAATTTGCGAAGAGCGGGATCCCGGTAAAAATCTACCATGAGGTGACGGCCGTGGATACGGACGCCAGGACCGTGACCGTGAAGAATCTGCAGACTGGAGAGGTGTTTGACGATACCTATGACAAGCTGGTGATCGGAAGCGGAGCGGGGGTGCGCCATTTTCCGCCGTTCGACCGTTCTTACACCAATTTATTCGAGATCCGCGACGTGGCGGATGGAACCAGGGTGAAACAGGCGTTATTGGATGAGAACCAGCGCCATGTGGTCATCGTCGGAGCCGGATTCATCGGGCTGGAGCTGTCCGAGGCGTGCAGACATTACGGCAAAGAGGTTACGGTCGTGGAGCTGGCTGAGCACGTGCTTCCGGCCTTTGACACCGAGATCAGCGAGGCGCTGGAAGCCGAGCTTGCAGAAAACGGCGTGACCGTGCGCGTGGGAACCATGGTGCAGAGTCTGGTCGAGGAAGACGGCCGCATCGTACGGGCCGTACTGCAGCGCGGGGAAGAGACCGAGGAGATCCCGGCGGATCTGGTGATCAACAGCGCGGGAATCGCACCGGCCACATCCTTTATCACCAATGTGGAGAAGGCCAGAAATGGGGCGATCTGCGTGAATGAGCGGATGGAGACGAGTATCCCGGACGTTTACGCGGCAGGCGACTGCAGCATCATGAAGTCCGCAGTCACCGGCGACTATCTGTATGCGCCTTTAGGAACCAATGCCAACAAACAGGGCAGAATCATCGGCGATATTTTAGGCGGTGTGCAGCCGAAGCCATTTAAGCTGATCGGAAGCTCGGCGCTGCGGCTGTTCGGCATCGATGCGGCCAAGGTCGGTTTATCCGAGAAGGAGGCGAAGGCAAGGGGGCTTCATTACAAGGCCCATATGATTACGGGCAACAGCTACGCTTCCTATTACGGCACGGAGAAGCTGAATATTAAGCTGATCTACGACGCCGATACGAGAAAGATCCTGGGGGCGGAGACGTACGGACAGGGAATCGTGGTTCCGAGGGCCAATTATTACGCCATCGCCATCTACGCCGGACTGACCGTGGATGAGATGGGATTTATGGATTTATGTTATTCCCCGCCGTTTTCCGGTGTGTGGGATGCCGCGCTGATCGCGTCAAATACTGCGAAATAGGCAGTAAATAATATAATGTATAAAGGAGAAAGTATGAAAAACACAACCAAGACAAAAAAACGTTCCTGGATCCTGCGCTTTCTGGATAAGATCGAAGTCGCAGGGAACAAACTCCCGACACCGCTCACCATATTCTTTTATCTGGCAGTGGCAGTAGTCATCGTCTCCGGTATCGGTTCAGCCCTTGGGTGGAGCGCCGCAGGCGAAATGTACAATTCAGGCAGCGGCACGGTGGAGGAGGCCACCGTATCCATCGTCAGCCTGTTCAGCGTTAAGGGACTTCAGTATATGCTGACCTCCGCGGTAACCAACTTTACCAGCTATGCGCCGCTGGGCTTTACCATCGTTATCATGCTGGGAATCGGAGTGGCGGAAAGCTCCGGCTATTTAAACGGCCTGATCCGCAAGGTGGTCAAGGTGACACCGGCCGCGCTGGTGACACCGATGGTCGTTTTTATCGGCGTTATGACAAACGTAGCGGAAAATGCCGGTTACGTTGTCTTTATCCCGTTGGCAGCCATGATTTTCAAGGCATACAAAAAGCATCCTCTGGCAGGTATCGCCGCCGGATTTGCAGGTGTATCCGGCGGCTTCTCCGCAAATTTACTGATCGGTTCCGCGGATGCCACCTTATCCGGTTTCTCCACTGCGGCGGCTCAGACTCTGGATCCATCCTATACGGTTACACCGCTGGGCAACTGGTTCTTTATGATTGTATCGACCATCCTGATTACCATTGTGGGAACCTATATCACCGAGCGTGTGATCATCCCGCGCCTTGGGCCGTATAAGGAAAATGGAGACGGAACTTTAATCGAGGCGTCCGACAGCATTTCCGCTAAGGAAGAGAAGGCATTGAAGGCTGCCAACTGGGTATTCGTAGGAATCGCGGTATTTTACATCATCTGCTGTATTCCGAAAAATTCCTTTATGAGAAACCCGGAGACCGGCAGCTTAATCGACGGTTCCACCCTGATGAACGCGATTATTCCGCTGTTCACCCTGCTGTTTTTTATTCCTTCCTTTGTATATGGAAAACTGTGCGGCACTTTCAAATCCGATAAGGATGTAGTTTCTTCCTTTAATAAGGCCATCGCTTCCATATCCGGTTTTGTGGCCATGGCGTTTGTAGCGGCCCAGTTTACCAATTACTTCAGCTATACCAATATTGGCCGTGTTCTGTCCTTCAAGGGCGCGGAACTGTTAAAGAGCTTAAATGTCAACTCCGTAGTTCTTGTGATCTGCTTTATCCTGGTTGCAGGCTTTGTGAATCTGTTTATGGCTTCCGCTTCCGCGAAATATGCGATCTTTGCCCCGGTATTCGTGCCGATGTTTATGAAGATGGGATTATCTCCGGAGCTGACCCAGGTGGCTTACCGGATCGGTGACAGCACTACCAATATCATCGCCCCGGTTATCGCATGGATTCCGTATATCCTGACAATTATGAAGAAATACGACAAGGATACCGGGTGGGGAACGCTGGTTTCCTCCATGCTTCCGTACTCTATGGCATTCTTATTCTTCTGGTCGCTGCTTTTAGCTGTCTGGATGATCATCGGTCTGCCGTTAGGACCAGGAGCGCCTGTATTCTACGGAGTTTAAGGGAACAAAGGAGGCAGGAATATGTTTGAAGAGAGAGTAGGCCGCGTCTTACATAATATGGAAGAGATGGGGCTGGAGCAGATGATCATCAGCGATCCGCCGTCGGTCTTTTATCTAACCGGTAGATGGATTCTGCCCAATGAACGTTTGCTGGCATTGTATTTAAATAAAAATGGAAACAATAAGCTGTTTATCAATAAACTGTTTACCGTGGACGGTGATATCGGAATCGAAAAGGTGTGGTTTTCCGATACGGACCCGGCCTGCCGGATGATCGCGGACTGTACAGACCATGAGAAGCCGCTGGGGATCGATAAGAAGATGGCGGCCAGATTCCTTCTGGAGCTGATGGAACTGGGAGCCGGTTCCTCCTATAAAAATGCCTCAGAATGCGTGGACGGAGCCCGCCGGATCAAGGACGGGGAAGAGAAAGAAAAGATGATTCTGGCCTCCCGGTTAAATGACGAGGCCATGGCCCGTTTCCGCGGTCTCATAAAGGAGGGCGTGACGGAGCTGGAGGTCGCTGCCGGAATGTGTGCAATCTACAAGGAGCTGGGGACAGAAGGCCCTTCCTTCGGCCCGCTGGTAAGCTTTGGGGCCAATGCGGCCATCGGCCATCATAAGCCGGATGGAACCGTTTTAAAAGACGGCGACTGCGTGCTCTTCGATGTGGGATGCAAGAAGAACAGCTACTGCTCCGACATGACCAGAACGTTTTTTTATAAGAGCGCCAGTGAAAAGGGCAGGGAAGTATACGAGATCGTCAAGAAGGCTAATTTAGCCGCACAGGCGGTCATGAAGCCGGGGATGAAGTTCTGTGAGATTGATAAGGTGGCAAGGGACATCATCACGGAGGCAGGGTACGGCCCGTATTTTACACACCGTCTCGGCCACTGCATCGGAATCGAGGTGCATGACGCAGGAGATGTCTCTTCTGCGAACCAGGACGTTGTGCAGGAGGGCATGATCTTTTCCTGTGAACCGGGAATCTATCTTCCGGGCGAGCTGGGGGTAAGGATCGAGGATCTGATGTTGATTACGGCGGACGGCGCCGTAAGCTTGAACCGGGATTCCAAGGAGATGGAGATCATCGGATGATGCTCCGGTTACAGAGAATGGAAAGAGGATAAAAATCATAGTACTGCAGCAGGAAAGTGACTGGCCGGAGACGGCCGGAGGCGTGGAACTGCTGCGGTATTCTTTTTATTGCAATCATGCGTGTTCTCCGCTATGATAGTACGTATAAAGAGGAAAGGGGCTTTCGCGATGAGGGAAATGACAGAGAGAGATAAGAAGCTGCGTCTGCTGTACGGAGCTGCGTTTCTGGTGCTGATGGCGGTGGAAACGCTGATTGCCCTGTATGTTCACGACAGAGTGGTACGGCCCTATGTGGGGGACATGCTGGTGGTTCTCGTAGTATACTGTTTCGTCAGAATATTTGTCCCGGTGAAGGTGCGGCGGATGCCGCTTTACGTATTTTTATTCGCGGCATGCGTGGAGGTGCTTCAGTATTTTGACCTTGTGACGCTGTTGGGACTATCCGGCAGCAGATTCGCCAGAATCGTGCTCGGTTCGGTGTTTGACGTGAAGGATCTGGCCTGTTATGCGGCCGGCTGCCTGCTTTTATGTGTCTGGGAGCGGGCGGTTCGAAGAAAAATATGCGAATAGACTGGACAGGAGCAGTAGATTTGTGGTAAATTGTCATGGCGCCGTTTTTTATATATGAGGCGAGGCGCAGGACTCTTTATTTAAAGCAGGAGGAAATTTTCATGGGAGCTTATCAGTTCAAGATCGTTATAAAAGGGAGTAAACCACCAATCTGGAGAAGGGTTCTGGTTCCTCAGGGGATTACGTTTGAGCAGCTGCACCAGATTATTCAGGCCGTATTCTGCTGGTCGGATTACCATCTCTATGAGTTTGAGTTCCGTACAATGGGAATTCGGGTGAGAGATGACAGGATGGAGGAAGACTTTGACATGCCCGGGACCATCTCCAGCGGTACGGTTATCGATGAACTGGTGGCTGATACGAAGAAATTTACATATACATACGATCTGGGAGATAACTGGGAACATACCATCGAGGTGGAAAAGGTTCTGGAGGAAGATACGGAGCCGTATGCGCGGGTGACGAAGTATAAGGGCGACGTCATACCGGAGGACTGCGGCGGAATCTGCGGATACTATCAGCTTCTGGATACGCTGGCGGACCCGCAGAGGCTGGCCGCGTATAACGAAGAAAACGGATTTGATTATAAAGAGTGGGCCGAGAGCCAGGGAATGCGCGAGTATGATGCGGATCTGGTCAATGAAGCGCTTAAACAGCTGGCTTTCCCTGATGGCAGTATGCCGGAGCAGGAAGGTGTGAAGCTGGCCGATATCTTCCGGTTTTACGACAAGGAGACCATCACAGAGCTGGCAAAGCGCCACGGCTTAAGCGGATATTCGAAGCTTAAAAAGGAAGAGCTGATCCGTAAGACGGCGGAATACATGCTCTGTCCGGAGGTGATGAGCGACTACTTTGTCTGTGCGAGAGATGCAGAGATCAGGCTGTTTGAACAGGTTCTGCAGGGAGAAGGCCATATTCCCTATATTGAACAGGAAAATATGGATTATCTCTATGCCGGCGGCTATGTGACAATGGAGATGAGCCCTGAACTCTATATGGTGGCTGACGATGTGAAGCAGGCGTATGAAGTCATCAATACGGAAGCGTTTCAGGCGGTAAGGAGGCGGATCAGCCGCATCGGAGATTATCTGTGCGCCGCCAACGCGCTGTACGCGGTGACTCCGGTCTCCCTGGTTCTGGAGATATTCAATAAGTATGAAGCGAAAAAGCTGACGGAAGAGGAACTGACAGACGCGTACAGGATACTGTATGCGGCCCGTCCCGAGGTGGAACTGATCGAAGGCCGGTTCGTGGACTGTGTGCTGGCCGAGCAGAAGTCGTATGACGAACTGTACAGCAGACAGCGGAACGTCCCTTACTACATTCCGAATCCGAGGGAAATCGAGTGGATGGCGGACAACGGTGGATTCCTGATGAGCAGGGAGCTGCAGCAATTTGGAGAATTCTTAACAAAAGGATTAGGCGTCGGGGACGAGCGGATCCCGTATATTTTACGGGATGTCCAGTCTGCAATCAGTGTCGGCTCCGATTTACAGACCGTGGTAGACGAGCTTGAGACCTATGGAGTCATATTCCGCGGGCAGGAGGAACTGGAGAAGTTCACCAGCCAGATCATGGACGTGTGGAACAGCACGCGTATGGTACTGAACCGTGGGTATACGCCTCATGAGATGGTGATCAGAGGCTTCAGCCAGGCCGCGGAACCGCGCAGGAACGTTCAGAAAATCTATCCTAACGATCCGTGCCCGTGCGGAAGCGGCAAGAAATATAAGAAGTGCTGCGGGAAGAAGCGGTAGGAAATAGTATTGAGATGTGATTGGAAAAACAGAAGATAATGTGTGGAAAAGCGGAAATGGCCGGATTGAAGAAGGCAGTTTCCGCTTTTTTGGAATAATCAGGAAAATAATCCTTGAATGGAATGAGAAGGATAAAAGTTAGGAATTAAATCCTGACTTTTGTTGATGCTGCCTCTTTCCTTTTCAGAATTCTGTGGTGCGCTGACCGAGACCGATCTTTCCATGCAGCAGAAGTTTGCCAGGTATCTGGAATTTAGTTCATTTCCGCGGGGCGTTACAATATAAAAGGGAAGCAGTATTTAACACAGCAAAGCAAATACTATGCGGTCGATATCGGTCTGCGAAATGTCCTTGTGCGGGGAAAGGACAGCGACGTGGGACATATCCTGGAAAATATTGTTTATCTGGAGCTGCTGCGCCGCGGGTACCGGGTTTATGTCGGACAGATGAGTGACGGCGAAGTGGATTTTGTGGCGATAAGTTCGGAGGAAACCATTTATTATCAGGTGGCGGCAACCACATTGGAGGAATCGACGCTGGAAAGGGAACTTGCACCTCTCAGAAAGATCCAGGACAATTATCCCAAGTATCTCTTAACACTGGATGAATTGTTTAATAATGTGGATTATGAAGGAATTAAAAAAAGAAATGTGCTTGAATGGCTCTTAAAGAAAAGTCAATAGATATGGTCACGCAGTACCCGATGGTTCCCGAATATGGAATTATCGGGTATTTTTAAACGCTTATTGGCATTTTTCCGGGGAGCAGTTATACTATAAGTATTATATTTGCAGGAAAGGGGGAACCCCCATGAGTGGAACAGAGCAGCATCTAACACAGCAGCTTCTGGCACAACCGCAGTACGGCTTTTTGAAAACGGATCCCCATCTGGGAAAACATATTATTCTGCTGGGGCTGGCGGGCAGTTATGCCTATGGGACGAATCAGGAAAACAGTGATATTGATGTCCGGGGAGTGACATTAAACAGGAGGTCCGATTTGATTGGAATGACCTCTTATGACCAGTATACAGATGAGAATACGGACACGGTAATCTATGCGTTTAACAAGATTATACGGCTTTTGCTGGAGTGCAATCCCAACACGTGTGAGCTGCTGGGGCTGAATGAAGAGCACTATTTATACCTGTCTCCCATCGGGAGGGAGCTTCTGGCCAACCGCCGTCTATTCCTTTCCAGGAGGGCGATCCAGTCCTTCGGGGGATACGCGGACCAGCAGCTGAGGCGGCTCCAGAACGCGCTGGCGCGGGACCGGATGGCTTCGGAGGAACGGGAAAGACACATCTACAATTCCGTGAAGAACGCCATGTATGAGTTTAAGGAGCGCTACCGGATTACCGATTACGGTTCTCTGAACATTTATATCGATGAGGCTGAAAATCCGGAGATGGACACGGAGATATTTCTGGATGCTTTAGTTTCTCACTATCCGCTTCGGGATTACCGGAACATATGGGGTGAGATGAATAACATTGTTAAAGAGTATGATAAGATTGGAAAACGGAACAGGAAGAAGGACGACAACCATTTAAACAAGCATGCCATGCATTTGATCCGCCTGTTTATGATGGCGATTGATATTCTGGAGAAGGAAGATATTATTACGTATCGGAAGGACGAGCATGAGCTTCTGATGAAAATCCGGCGGGGAGAATTTCAGAAGGAGGACGGCACCTACCGGACGGAATTTTATGAGATTCTGGCAGACTACGAAAAGCGGCTTCATGAGGCTGCTGCGAACACATCACTTCCGGATGAGCCGGATTATGAGCGCGTGCAGGAGTTCGTCATGAGCGTCAACGAAAGGGTGGTAAGAGATGAGATATAAGGATTTTGAAGGAACGCTGGAGGAACTGGTGGAACAGAAGCTTCAGGAGATAGAGGAAAAGGAACACGTTCGGATTCTTCACGCAGTGGAATCCGGAAGCCGTTCCTGGGGATTTGCATCCCCGGACAGCGATTACGACGTTCGGTTTATCTATGTGCGCCGTCCGGAGGATTACTTAAAGCTGGAACCCGCCCGCGACGTGATCGAGTGGGAGCTGGACGAAACGCTCGATATCAATGGCTGGGATTTGCAGAAGGCACTGCGCCAGTATCATCGATCGAATTCCACACTGTTTGAATGGGCGAACTCGCCGGTCATCTACCGCACGACAGAGGAATGGAGGCAGATACACCAGGCGGCGTCCGTGTACTTTTCTGAAAAGGCGGCCATGTACCATTATTACGGAACGGCGAAGAGCAACTTCCTGGAGTTTCTGCAGGGAGACACGGTGAAATATAAGAAATATTTCTATGTGATCCGTCCGGTCCTGGCGTGTAAGTGGATTGAGGAACACGCGTGCCCGCCGCCGGTGCTTTTTTCGGAGCTGATGGAAGCGGTCCGCGGCTGCGGTGACCTGGCAAAAGTCCTGGCGGCCATTGAGAAGCTGCTGGAGATCAAAGCAATGACGCCGGAAAGCGGATCAGGAGAACGGATCGAAGTTTTGAACCATTTTATTGAAGGACAGCTGGATTACTATAAAGCGCTGCTGGACAAAAAGACGGACGACAGGAGAGAGAGCTGGGACGTGCTGGACCGGCTGTTTCTGGAAAGTCTGAAGGTGCGATAACCGGAAAGGAGATTCCTATGAAAATGACGATAGACAGGACTGCACTGGAGAAAAAGCCGCTTCGCTTTGTGGTGATCGGTTCCGGCTGGCGTTCTCTGTTTTACTGGAGAATTGCCTGTGCGTATCCGGAGCTGTTTACCATGGAGGCGATGCTCTGCAGGACGGAAGAGAAGGCCGGGCACATGAGAAAACAGTACGGTGTTCCAGCCGTGACATCGGAGGCCTCCTGTGAGGCCATGAAGCCGGATTTCGTGGTGGTGGCAGTAAACAAGGCGTCGATCTTTCCGGTAACGAAGCAATGGGCCGGGAAGGGCTTTCCGGTGCTCTGCGAGACTCCGGCGGCGCTGGAACTGGATGAGCTTAAGGAACTCTGGCGTATGAAGATGGAGGAAGGTGCAAAAATACAGGTGGCGGAGCAGTATTTTCTCTACCCTTCCTTTGCCGCAGCTGCGGAAGTGGTCAGGCGCGGATTTTTAGGAGAGGCCTCCATGATGACGCTGTCAGCCGTTCACGACTACCATGGCGCAAGCATCATCCGCCGTATGCTGGGGACGGGACTTCAGAATATGACTATTTACGGGAAGGAATACCCGTTTACGCTGATGGAGACAGACTCCAGAGATGGGGCCATCACAGACGGCCGCATGTCGGAGCGGATGAGGCGGCGGGTTACATTTGAATTTGAAGACGGGAAAACGGCTTTTTACGATTTCAGCAGTGTGCAGTACCATTCTTATATCAGGAGCAGGCATTTGAACGTTCAGGGTATGACGGGGGAATTAAATGACTGGACAGTGCGGTATGTGAAGGAAGAGGTACAGCCTTCGGGAAGGCGCTTCCTGCCAATGGAACAGACGATGAGCGTGGAACGGAACGCGTCCGGCGGCGGCATCATCCGGATTTCCCTGGGAGAAGAACAACTTTATGTAAACCCATTTGTACATATGGGACTGAAACAGGTTCTGCCTCAGGACGAGACCGCCATTGCCGTTCTCATGATGGGAATGAGGCGGTATATCGAAGAGGGGCTGGAGTGCTATCCTCTGGCGGAAGGGCTTCAGGACGCCTATGCGCTGATCCTGGTCAATGAAGCGCTGAAAAGTCCGGGGCGTCCGGTCCGGTCCGAGACCCAGATATGGGCAGGAATATAGAATCAGGGCAGCAGTAGGGAAGACAGTTTCAGACAGAGAGAAAACGGGGTAGAGAGACAGTATGATAACGATTAAGGCAATCAGAGTGGAAGCCAGTCCTCAGTCATTTACGAAAGGAAATCAGTTGTACCGAAGAGGAATGGTGGAAGATCTGGATTTTCAGAATATCGATGGTAAGCTGGAGGCAAGTGCATGGGTAGAGGGATCTTATGATAACCGCTACCAGGTGGAAATGACATACAGTCTGAAGAGCCATACATTTACACGGTACTACTGTGAATGTCCGGCCTACCAGTCTTATGACGGGATGTGCAAGCACTGTGTCGCGGTCGCGCTGGAGATGATGGAACGTGATGCGGAGAGAGAAGAAGTATCTGGGGAAGCAGACAGAGTATCTGCTGCCGCACCGGCTGCGACACCGGCTGCGACACCGGCTGTGACACCGGCTGCGGCCGCCAGACTGAAGCAGCCGCCGACAGATACCGCGGTTAAAAAACTGATATTTGCCAGCACTATTCGGGAAAATGCCTGCTATTTCCAGCCTGAGGTAAATGGAAATATAAGGCTGGTTCCTATTCTGCACCGGGATGCAGAGGGGTGGATGGTTGAGTTTAAAATCGGTTCGGATCATCTGTATGTATTAAAGGATATTACCGCTATGGTAAATGCTCTGAAAGAAGAAAAGTATGTACACTATGGACAGAAACTGGCATTTTACCATGTAAAAAGCGCATTTACTGAGGAGAGCCGCAGACTGGTGGATTTTCTGGAAGACTGTGTGAATCAGGAGCAGGACTTTATTACGGAATTGTATGTGATGCGGCGCAGTTACCTGCCCACAGCAGCTTCTGCACGGAATCTGGTTCTGTCAGGTGATAAAATGGTGCGCTTTTTGCAGGCAGTGGGGCCGGGATTCATTGCGCTTCAATCCAGATTCTCCAATCTGACCCGGATAAAGATTGTGGAAAAGGATCCTGTACTTGGATTTTCTATTGTGGAACGGAGTAGTGGCGGCTGTCTTATTTCCGTTCCCAGAGGGGAAGCGTTTGTAAGTAAAAACGGGCTGTGTGTTTTTACAGAAGATACCATATATTTATGCAGTGAGGAGTTCGGAACGCATATGGGTGGTATCTGTGGTCTGATGGAGCCGTATAAGGAACAGGAATATCATGTAAATGAAGAAGATATGCCGGTGCTCTGTACCTCGGTACTGCCTTCGCTGGAGGAGTATTCAGTCCTTAAAAAGCCGGATTCACTGGAACGTTATATGCCGAAGCCGTGTGAAATACTCCTATATCTGGATTATGTGGACCGGACTCTGATTGCATCTGTTTACAGCCAGTATGGAGAGGTGCGTTATAATCTGATTGAGGGACTGGAGGTCAAGGATTTATATCGTGATATGAAAAAGGAGCAGTATGCGGCGAAGCTGGCAGGCAGTTATTTCCAATATGCAGACGAGGAGAAAAATCTGCTGTATATTCCGGAAGAGGACGAAGAGGCGCAGTATCGTCTGCTCAGCACCGGAATTGCGCAGTTTCAGCAGATAGCTGAGGTATATATTTCTGAGTCCTTAAAAAGGCTGAGGGTCTTGAAGTCACCTAAAATAACCATGGGAATTACCAGGAACAGCGGACTGCTGGATATTACACTCCAGACTGAGCGGTTAGAGCCGGGAGAGTTGGAGGGGCTGCTGTCAAGCTACCGGAGGAGGAGAAAATATTACCGCTTAAAGAATGGAGATTTTCTGGAGTTGGAGGATAATGGACTGTCGGCAGTGGCAGAACTGGCCGAAGGGCTGGAGCTGAGTGTGGAGGAACTGGAGGAAGGCCATATCCGGGTACCGGAATACCGATCCTTTTATTTAGACCAGGTTCTGCGGGAGAATGAAGGGATCGTAGAAGTTAAACGCAGTTCATCCTATAAGGCATTTCTGCGGTCCATGAAAAATGTGGAGGACAGCGACTATGAGGTTCCGTCCGGATTGAACGCGGAGCTACGGCCGTATCAGAAGTTTGGATTCCGATGGCTCATGACTCTGGGGGCGATGGGATTCGGCGGAATTTTGGCCGACGATATGGGGCTTGGGAAGACTGTTCAGGCGATCGCGTATCTGGTGGCGGTGAAGGAAAATTATGAGGGGGATACGCACCGGCACAGCCTTATTATTTGCCCGGCTTCCCTTGTCTATAACTGGGAGAGTGAAATACACCGGTTCGCGCCCGGACTGACTGTGGAGACGGTTGTGGGAGGGGCCGGGAGCAGGAAGGAAAAGATACGGAAAAGCAGGGCGGATATTCTGCTCACATCCTATGACTTATTAAAACGGGATGTGGAGGCGTATCAGGAGGCTCTGTTTGATACTGTTTTCATCGATGAGGCGCAGAATATTAAAAATCATGGAACGCAGACAGCGAAAGCGGTGAAGGCCCTTGGCTGTGCCCGTAGGTTTGCGCTGACCGGGACGCCTATAGAAAATTCACTGAGTGAGCTGTGGAGTATCTTTGATTTTCTGATGCCCGGATTTTTAGGAGGCTATAAGCATTTTAAGGAGAAGTATGAGCAGCCTGTGTCTGCGAGACAGGATGAGGTGGCTGCGGAACGGCTGCGGCGGATGATAAGGCCGTTTATCCTGAGGCGTCTGAAGAAAGAGGTCTTAAAGGAACTGCCGGACAAGCTGGAAGAGGTGGTGTATTCCCGCATGGAGACGGCGCAGAGGGAGATCTATGAGGCCAGAGTGCAGAGGCTTCTCGACTCTCTTTCGAAACAGAGCCAGGAGGAGTACCGGGTCGGAAAGCTGCAGATACTGGCGGAGCTGACTCATTTGCGTCAGCTCTGCTGTGATCCGTCGCTGGTGTATGAGAACTATAACGGCGGGGCGGCAAAGGTGGATACGTGTGTGGAACTGGTGAATAATGCGGTGGAAGCGGGAAATAAGGTTCTTCTGTTTTCACAGTTTACGTCCATGCTGGATATTATCCGGAGACGGCTCGATGAGGAGGGGATCGGTTATTACATCCTGACGGGATCGACCTCCAAGGAAAAGCGGAATGAACTGGTGAAGTCCTTTAACGGGGATGGACCGCCTGTCTTTTTAATCTCCTTAAAGGCTGGAGGAACGGGGCTTAACTTAACTGCCGCCAGTATCGTGATCCATTTCGATCCGTGGTGGAACCAGGCGGCCCAGAACCAGGCCACAGACCGCGCCCACAGAATCGGGCAGCAGCAGGTGGTCACGGTGTATAAGCTGATTATGAAGGACACTCTGGAGGAGAAGATTCTGGAAATGCAGGAGAGAAAGGCGGGGCTGTCTGAGGAGATTATGGCGGATGGAAGCATCAGCGAGGTGATTGGGTCGAAGGAGGAGTTTATGGAGATTCTGCGAGGGGCGGCGAAAGAATCGGCGGGCAGTCAGTAAGTGGCGGCAGGACAGAATAAAACCAGCAGATGAAAGATACGGGGGATGAAGAAATACATGCTTAAAGTATTAATTGCAGACGATGAATATAAGGTAGGCTTTTTAGTTAAAAAGTTAATTGATTGGGATAAGCTGAATCTGGAGTTTGCCGGGCTTGTGCAGGATGGGATGACCGCATATGAGAAGATATGCGAGTGCGCCCCGGATATTGTGATTACGGATATCCGTATGCCGGTTTTAAGCGGCCTGGAACTGATAAAGAAGGTGATTGATGAGGGACGCAGTGTCCATTTTATTGTAATCAGCGGATATAAATACTTCGAATACGCCCAGCAGGCTATAAAATATGGTGTGGAGGACTATCTTTTGAAGCCGATTGACGAGGTGGAGCTAAACCAGATCTTGAAGAAGATTGCGGACACGGAGACAAACAGGGAGAAAGAGAGCCGCAGCGTGGATACGATGGTAAAAAAACTTCATGACAGCCGTTATATCCTTCACAGAGAGTTTTTAAATTCCATATCCGGGGACTGGGAGATGAATCTGGAGGAGGTCAATAAGAATTACGGCCTGAATTTCGGAGACGGTCTGTTTCGGGTTATCTGCTGTAAACTGGACGGCGACAACCGTGTGGAGAAGAATGAGCAGCAAATAAACCTGATCTTAAAAAAGACGGGAGCACTGGTGGAACAGGCGTTTCAGGGGTGTGTACGCGACATTGCTATTACTTATCAGAAAAATTCTGCCGTTACGGCAGTCATCAATTATACGGCTGAATGCAGAGACGAGGTGGAACAGCGGATTGACAGGCTGTTTCAGTCACAGATGGACTACTTAAGCGGATTTGAACACTACGAGCTGACGATGGGACTGAGCTCGGAATGCGGGGAATTCGGCAGACTTCATGTGGCAGTGGAGACAGCCAGGGAAGCTGTGGCGTGCCGGATTCTGGGCGGAGCCGGGAGACAGATTGACGAGCGGTCCATAGAACGGGATTCTACAGTCTGTGCGGAGGAGATCTGCGGGGAGCTGGAGGAGAAGCTGGCCGGAGCAGTGGAAACCGCAAGATACGACGATGTGAAGTATATGATCGGACTGGCGTTCCACGAGGCCAGAAAGCGCAGGGCGTTTGCAAGTGAGTATTATCAACTGGCAGGGCTCCTGTTTCAGTGTTATCTGGAGCTTAATCCATTTAAAAGTCCGGCAGATAATGTGGAACTGAAGGAACGTTGGAAAGAGGGTGCTGGAAACTGTGATTCTGTTCCGGCCTTAACGGAATATGTAGCAGAACAGGTAACCGCCGATCTTATGGCGTGTGTGGAGGCAAGCCGTGAGAAAGAGCGGAGACCAGTCTTAACCGCGGCAGAGTATATCAAAAAGAATTACAGCCAGAAGCTTTCTTTGGAAGAAATTGCTGAGCAGGGAGGGTTCAATATGAATTACTTCTCCGAACTGTTTAAGAAAGAGACGGGAAAGACATTTACCGCCTATGTGACGGATGTCCGGATGGAGGAGGCTAAAAAGCTTCTTAGGGATACGGATATGCCTGTTTACGAGGTGGCGGGGGCCGTGGGTTATAAGGATTCAAAATTTTTCAGCCAGCAGTTTGTGAAGACAGTCGGAATCAAGCCTATGGAATACCGGAAGCTTTATTATTAAGAGATGGAGAAGTAGGATGGAGATTGCCGTGACGACGGCAGTGCTGGCGACAGCAGCCTGTATGCTGCTGGGGCTGTATTGCCTTTATTTAAAAAATAGGATAAAAAAGGTGGAAGCTGAACGGGAACGCCAGTTGTCAGAGCTGGAGGAAAAACTTCAGGATGAATATTCGGTCCGCATGGTGGACAAGCAGGCTAAGCTTTCCGCGCTCCAGAGTCAGATCAACCCCCATTTTTTGTATAATACGCTGGAGTGCATCCGGAGTGAGGCACTTCTTTATGATTGTGACAGTATTGCCAGAATGGCCAAGGCACTGGCGTCCTTTTTCCGCTACAGTATCAGCAAGAAGGAGAATATTGTGACACTCCGGGAGGAATTCAATAATATCGAAAACTACTTTCTGATTCAGAGCTATCGGTTTGATGATAAATTCTCTTTTGAGATTTTGGCCGCGCCGGAGGACAGAGAAGCATATTCCTGCCTGATTCCCAAGCTGTCCCTGCAGCCGATTGTGGAGAATGCCATTTTCCATGGGCTGGAGACGAAACCGGATAAGGGAAAGGTTACGATCCGGGTAGAGATGACAGAAAAGAATGTGATTATTATTGTATCGGATGATGGTGTGGGAATCGGGAGAGAGGAACTGGAGCGGATGCGGGATTCGCTAAAAAACTCCAGGAAAGAAACGGATCAGGAGGGTAAATCTCCGGGAGAACGGGGTAATGGAATCGCGCTCACCAATGTCAGCCAGAGAATTAAGCTGATTTTCGGGGAGGATTATGGACTGAATCTATACAGTACGAAAGGAATTGGCACGGATGTGGAAATCATTCTGCCGATTATGACGGATAAGTCTTTGATATGAAGAGAGAACTGTTGTTATTAAAAAAAGTGACTGTCGAGGGTGCAGACAGCAGTAACAGGCTGTACGATGTGGATTTGATCCTGCGGGAGTCAGAGTGCTTCTGCCTTGTCAGTGCGGTGCATCAGAAGGAAGTCCTTGTGGAGTTTTTGCAGGGATTGGGAAAACAGATTTCCGGAAGCATTAGGATTAAGGGAATGGAACTGAACCAGGCAGACAGGAAAACACTGGAGAAAAATAAGGTATTTGTGATCAGCAGGATTACACCGTATATGAATACTTTAAATATTGGTGAAAATATCTTTCTCCTCAGAAGGAACAGCTTAAAAAAGGTTGTAATCAATGAGTGTGCGATCCGAAGCCAGACGGAATACTATTTTGAAAAATATAATATAGAGCTTGATCTGGACACGGCTTCGGAGACCTTAAGCAATGCGGATAAGATTATCATCGGAATAATCAGAAGCGTGTCTCAGGGGGGGAGGCTGCTTGTTCTTTCCGATACGTCGGGGGCATTTTCCCAAAAAGAAATGATGCGTCTCACTTCTCTGATTGAAAGACTTAAGAAGGAAGGGATCGGAATTCTGATTTCAGATAATAATCCCGAGGCATTTTACTGTGTGGCAGACCGCCTTGTTATTTTCAAACACAGGAAGATCGCAAAGAAAATTTACGATCCAGAGCAGTTTCCGCAGGCATCGGATATCATTCTCCGCGGAACAAATGCCGGGGAGGGAAGCAAGAAGGAGAAGACGAAAGGTGTAGCTTCCATACGTATTAACGGATTGAAGGCAGGAGAACGCACGGTTTCCATAGAGGTCTGTAAGGGAGAGATTGTATTGGTTTCTCGTGAGGCCGCGCCTATAGACTGCTTTTGGGATCAGTGCCAGCGGTCCTCAGACAGCGGTTTGGAGTTCATTATTGACGGAAAAAAGGTTGCGTCCCATACAATGGCTGATCTGGTCAAAAACAGAGTGGGAATGATAAGCTGTGAGATATCCCGTATGGGAGTAATGAGAAATCTGACTAAAGAGGACAACATTCTGATGCCTTCTTACCGGAAGATCAGCGGCAGGCTCGGATTTTACCGCAAAGCATCCTCGTATATCTTAAGAGATAACTTTCTGTTTGAGGATGGAGAAGCCTTAGATGATATTGATTTTGAAAAAAATGGGTGGAAGCTGGTTTTTTACCGGTGGAAGCTTTTTAATCCGCGTGTTTTGATCGTTCATAACTGTATTACGGCAGCGGATCTATGGGAGCGGGACTGGATTAAAAAGCGGCTGATCGAGATGGCGGAGAGGGGGACTGCCGTGATCCTGCTGGAAAATGAGGCGGCATTCTGTTCCGGCTTTTCCGACAGAGTATGGACGGTGGATAAGGTATGAAGATACGAAAGGTTATACGGGTGAATGTTCTGAATATCGTGGTATGGGCCGTGTTTTTTATTATATGGGCGGCCGGTATGTCCAGTAATGTGTACTGGTCCGTCACACGGCAGCTTTTGACCATGATTTTCATGACATTTGGCCTTATGATTCAGATGATAAGCGGCGTGCTGGATTTGTCATTTGCCGCTGAAATATCGGCATCGACCTGTATCGGTGCCTGTTTGCTGCGTACAGGGATGCCTCTCGCGCCGGCGATGGCTGCGGTGCTCGTGTGCCATCTGGGACTGGGAGCTTTAAAAGGGTTTCTGGTAGCTAGTCTGCGCGTCAATCCGGTCATCATCACCCTGGCGCTTCAGATCATAGTGAGTAATTTATCAGGTCTGTTTACCGGTGACCACATGGTTATTTTCAACCGAAAGGATGTGTATGCGAGCCATGCCTTCTGGCTGTCTCTCTTTGTCCTGGCCGTGGTTTCCAGTCTTTTTTTGTGCTTTTTTCTCAAAAGAACCTATTATGGAAAATATCTTCGGATGCTGGGAGAAAATCCGGCAGCTGTCAGGGAGAGCGGACTGAATCATACGGCTATCCGGATGATAATCAGTATGGCGGCCTCGGTTTTTTATGGAATTGCGGCCATGATTCTGCTATTTATCACTTCATCGGGCAGCTCATCTAACGGCAGCCATTATCTCTATCCGGTCATCGCGGCAGCCTGTATGGGAGGAATCAGCTTTTTAAATGGCAGAGGAAAGGTATTTGGTGCGTGGTTGGGAACTCTGAGCGCTGTCATGTTCATGCATATTATCGTGATTCTGGGAATCCAGAGCAGCTTTGAGACGATTCTGGAGGGCCTGATTATCATCATTTCCATTCTATTGGCGGTAAAAACTGCAAACAACTGAAAATAGTCCCCTTAAATCTGAAAATCCCCTCATTGAGAGTTTGGGTACGACAGGGTATCATTAAGACATCAAAAATCTCAGGGAGGAAGCAAAAATGAAAAAACAGTTAGCAGCATTACTTTGTGGAACCATGCTTTTAACGGCAGCGCTCAGCGGCTGTACCATGAATTCACCGGTTGAGGGAAAAGCGGAGACAACCACCGCGGCAAAGACGACCGATGCGGAAACGAGCGGAGCGAATGGCATGGAAAGTGAAGGCACAAAGGCCGTGTCAGAGAAGGCTAAAATTGGTCTTCTGGCGCCAACTCTTCAGACCGAGTTTTTTATTAACATAGACGACGGTTTAAAGAAGGAATGCGAGGCCAGAGGCTGGGACTATGTAGCGGTCAGCTTTGACAATGATTCTGCGACAGCAGTTACTTCTATTGAAAATATGGTCACCGGAAAGTGTGATGTGATTGTCGCCATGGTATCCGATGAATCGTGTGACGATGCTTTAAGAAAGGCACAGGAGGCCGGAGTAAAAATCATTGAATGCGGTGTGCAGACGGAAGTATTTGACGTTTGTTTGAATACAGACCAATATACGATCGGCAAAGAGATCGGCACTATGGCTGGGGAATGGATCAACAGTACACTGGATGGAAAAGGAAAAGTAGTCGTTTATACCACCTTCCAGAACACGGATATGCAGAATCGCGGAAACGGGATTCAGGACGGGCTAAAGGCCGCCGCCCCCGATGCAGAGATTCTGGAGGTTGTTGACATCGGAAAAGACGTGGTTGGCTCTGGCACCACGACGACGGAGACCATGCTTCAGAAATATCCGGAACTCAACTGTATCGCTGCCTATGGCGACGCGGCGGCGGTGGAGTCCTCGGAGGCTGCCAAAGCAGCAGGTAAGAGCGGGGACAACTTCGGTATTTTCTCCTGTGATGGAACAAATCAGGCGTTAAAGGGAATTGCAGAAAACGATCCGATGCATGGAACCATTAAATTCGAGGAAATGGGGCCGATCATGGCTGAATACAGCGAGAGGCTGCTGGCAGGCGAGACATTCCCTGATCCTATTGATTTCCCAACACAGCAGATCACTTCTTCCAACGTTTCAGAATTTTACATAGCGGAGTAGGAGATGTAAGGAGTTCTGGAAACGGAACTCCTTTGTAATTACTGAAAGAGCGATTGTGGCAGAGGAAGAGAGGAGTGGTCAAATGCCGGAGAATACTATATTAAGCGTCAGAAACATCGTAAAGACTTATCCTGGTGTAATCGCGATTAACCATTTTTCCACGGATGTAAGAGAGGGCGAGGTTCACGCTCTGATCGGAGAAAATGGAGCAGGAAAATCCACGCTCATCAAGACCCTGTCGGGGGCCATCACCCCGGATGAGGGAACTGTCTGTGTATGCGGGAAAGAGTTTGCTTCCATGACTCCAAAGCTTGCAAAGGAGCAGGGAATCGAGGTCATCTACCAGGAATTCACACTGGTTCCGGGAATCAGCGCGGCGGAGAACGTATTTCTCGGTGAGAAGACGAAGCCGGGATTATTCGTAGATATTAAGGAGAGGGAGAAGAGGGCCAGGGAACTGTTTGACCGGTTAAATGTGGACATTGATGTCTCAAAACCGGTGAAAAATCTGTCCCCGGCCCACCAGCAGCTGGTGGAGATTGCGAAGGCCGTCAGCAAACAGGTAAAGATTCTGATTATGGACGAACCCACAGCGCCTCTTACAGTCAGCGAGGTGGAGACGCTGTTCCGCATCATTAAGGACTTAAAGAGCCAAGGAGTTACCGTTATTTACATCTCTCACCGACTGGAAGAACTCTTTGAGATCGCGGATCGTGTCACGGTCATGAGGGATGGCTGTTTTGTGGATACAAAGGACATCGCGGGGATAGACAGGAAGCAGCTGATTTCCATGATGGCAGGCCGGGAGCTGAACGAGAGTTATCCTGAAAAGAAATGTAAAATTGGGGAAGAAGTACTGCGGGTGGAACATTTGACTGGAAATGGGGATACGGACATTTCCTTTAACCTTCGGAGAGGGGAAATTTTGGGGTTTGCCGGTCTGGTAGGTGCAGGGAGGACGGAGCTTATGAGAGTCATCTATGGGGCAAATCCGAAAGAAGAGGGCCGTATTATTGTCAATGGAAAGGAAGAAAAGATAATATCCTGCCAGGATGCGATACGGTGTGGAATCGGTTATATCCCGGAGGACCGGAAGAATCACGGTGTATTTTTAAGAATGTCCATCAAATGGAATACGGTAGCCAACAATTTAAAAGGGTATTCCAACGGCCTTTTTGTAGATAAGAAACGCGAGGCTAGGGCAGCGGAGGAATATCAGGATAAATTCAAGATCAAGACTCCAAATCTGGATCAGCTGGTCGGCAACTTATCGGGAGGAAATCAGCAGAAGGTGGTTATTGCGAAGACACTGGCAGCCAACAGTAAGATTATTATTTTCGACGAACCGACGAGGGGAATCGACGTGGGAGCCAAGCATGAGATTTACAAGCTGATGAACGAGCTGGCGGAAGCCGGACACTCTATCATTATGGTATCTTCCGATATGCCGGAGCTTCTCGGTATGTCCGACCGGATCGTGGTCATCTACGAGGGCCGTAAGACGGGTGAATTGCCGAAAGAGAAATTTGACCAGAATTATATATTGGATTTAGCTTCAGGAGGAGAAGAAAATGGAAAAAACTAAGACAAGCTGGATAGATTTATATAAGAAATACGGCATCTATATCTTTTTGGTGGTGGTATGCGCCTTCTTTTCTGTGGCAGCTCCCAATTTTCTGTCAGCGTCCAATTTAATTAATATTCTGCGTCAGGTATCCATGTTTGGAATCGTGGTAATTGGCGTCACCATGGTTATGATCGGCGGTGGAATGGATTTATCGGTTGGCGGACAGATGGCAGTCGTGGGGATGGTAGTAGGGGTTCTGTTGGTTAAATTAAAACTGCCGATTCCGGTGACAGCGCTGATCGGGATACTGACTGGAATTGCGTTTGGTACGGTTAATGGAATTGTAGCCATTAAGTTAAAAATTATTATAAATTATATATGTCTTTTTGACTATCTTTTTATATCTTCTTAAATGTCCGTA